>JAJRTI010000737.1 GCA_024278415.1 Planctomycetota bacterium
CACCGCCCGCATCGGGGTCTGCGCCACCAAAGGCGGCAAAGCTGTCCCCATGGTCTGCGCCAATCATGCTCTGCATCCGTGGGTCGGCTCTGCCATCCGTGGGACACCTCCGACCTCTTTGGTTGCGGCCAACGGCCGCGCTAGGACCTCTGTGGCTCTAAGAACATCTCCGCGGCACGCGAAGATGCCACAGCCTAAGACTCTAGTCGGTGCAAGAGTAGTCGTAGGTCGATCATGTGAACGACGGTGTGAGCGGCGGCGTCTCATGAGTGACTTCAAGACAGTTCTGCTCCTACTCGCTGCCGCCGCGACCGTCGCACGTGCAGCACCCAACAAGGACGAACGCCCTGTGACCCAGAACGCTCGCCTCTACCGGAAGGTCGCCATCCCGAAGGAGTTCCTCGTCACGCGCAAAGGCGTGACCTTCGGCGGCGACGTTCGCATTGGCGATCTGGCCGGCGAGGGCCGCTGCGACTTCCTCGTGTATCGCTGCAACCACGGCGCGCCTACGGGCGCGCACGTGGGCGGCATGAAGCCCTGCTTCCTTGGCGCATTCACCATCGACGGCCAGCCCCTGTGGAGCCAGGGCGAGGGCGGCAATCATCCCTCGCGGCCCATGAGCGTCGCGGTGCACGATTTCGACGGCGACGGCTCCGCGGAGGTGGTGTGCTTCTGGCATCGGCCCAAGCCGGGCGGCGATGCGGACTGGCAGTCGCTCGAAGACGTGGTCGTGCAGATCCGAAGCGGCAAGACGGGCGAGGTGATGCGCGAAGCCGCACCGCATGCGATCACAGCGCGACGGAGGCGCGACCCGGTCGGCGCCAACTGGGTGCATCAGCGCCTGCTCATCGCCAACTTCCGCGGGCTCGAACGGCCGCGGGACTTTGTCGTGAAGCTGGGCGACACGTACGTCGCGATGGACGACGAACTGAACGTGCTGTGGACGTACCGATCCAAGTGGGTCCAGTACGCGAACTGCCCGGCGTACATCCCGTCGGTGGGAGACATCGACGGCGACGGCCGGGACGAAGTGAACACGGGCTACGCGGTGCTCGACTCCGACGGCACGCTGCTATGGGAGAAGAAGCTCGCCAAGAACATGGATTCCGTCGCTATCGCCGAATGGGACGGCGGCCACGCGCGGGCGATTTGCTCAGGCGGCGGGCACGTGATGGACGCCAAAGGCAACGTGGTGCTGGGAGTCGGAGAGGAACTCGTGCCCCATGGCCAGGAGGTACGCGTGGCCGACTTCCATAGCGGCTACCCCGGCCCCGAGATGGCGCTGCGCTGGAACGGGCACAACACGGACATCTACGTCGTGAGCAGCGCGACCGGCGAGATCGTGAACAAGATGAAGATCAACTTCTCGCCGACGAACGTGGGCATGGAGGCTGTGCAGTGGAACGGCCCGGACAAGCCGGCGCTGCTCTACAACGGCGGCTGGCTGTGGGATCTGGAGATGGGGAAAGGCGCTGCACTGCCAGGCCTGCCACCGCCGTTGGGCAACGACGTCCACCGCATGAGCTTCTACCACGCCATCGCGGCCAACGTCTGCGGCGACGAGCGGGAGGAGCTGGTGCTGTGGGATCCTGCCGCGGCGCACGTCTACATCTACACCCCCGACCCGCTCGACGAAGCCGCGTACGCGGGGTACAAGCCAGAGCCGAAGCAATACAACCCGCGCCTGATGGACTAACGCTCGCCCGGTTCGGAGCGGAACGCCTTCGCGTTCCGACGGACGGCGAAGGCCGTCCGCTCCTCTTGGCTGCGACGAAGCCCTCGTTGGCCTACAGCCGGTTCGGCGTCTCGCCGCGTAGCTTCGCAAGCGCGAGCCGCGCTTTGCGTGGCACGTCGATACCGTACGGACACACGACCGCAGCCGCATCGTCGAGGAGCGCCTCCGCCTGCCAGCCTCGCTGCTGGAAGCGCGCCCGTGCCATGTCGCCGAGCGAGAACCAGTTGGCCAGCCGCAGCCGCAGCGCGTAGTCGGCCGGGTCGTGGGGCAGGTAATCGATCATCTGCCGGTCGCAATAGCCCTCCAGCCGGAACAGCTCCATGAGCGCGCCGGTGCATTGCCCGCACTGGCGGCACACGTAGTCGCCCAACTCAACAGCGTCACGCAGGATCGCCTCCCGCTCGTCTGCCCCGGCCGGGCCGCGGCGCACCGCGGCCGCGCACTCGCGCACGTGCGCGGGATCGTTCATGCCGCACACGAGCACGTCGGCCCCCACGCCGAGAGCGTAGCGCATCGCGCTCTCAACTGAGCGATACAGAAACCCATCACCCAACGGCTTCATGGCCGTGATGCCCACATTGTGTTCGCGCGCGAGCGGGAAGACCCGCTCGGTGATCTCGGGGAGATACATCAAGTCGAGGTAGTTGCACCAGATGAGGATAAGCGATAAGGGGAGCCGTTCGAGCGCCTCGACGTACATGGGTATGCGGTGGCTGCTCATGCCCATGCCGCGGACCAGCCCCTGGTCGATTGCTTGCTGCATGCCTTCGAGCGCTCCGCCCGGCGCGGTGATCTGGTCGAGCTTGTCCACGGTGCTGACGCCGTGGAAGAAGTAGAACTCGACGTGGTCGGTGCGCAGGAGCTTGAGCGTATCGTCGAGGTCGCGCAGCAGATCGTCCCGCGTGGCCGCTCCGCTCTTGCTGCACAGCACGACCTCGTCGCGGCGTCCCTCCAACGCGCGGCCCAGCTTGTCCTCGGACGCTCCCTTGCCGTAGCCGCGGGCGGTTTCAATGTAATTGCCGCCGGCCGCGAGGAATTCCTCGACGACCTGGGCGACGACCTCCGACGATATCTCGACCTGGTGGAAGCCGCCGAGCGCGAGGCGGCTCACCTCGATGCCGGTGTCGCCTAGGGAGACAAGAGGAAGGTGGGCCGAATTAGCTGTGTCTTGCCGCATGGTTTCTCCGTTGCTGCCGTTAGTGTCATGACACGGCGGAAGTGTCGAACGCACCGCCGCCCTTTGGTAGTGAGGCCACCGTGGACCCACCGCTCCTGGGCGTCGCGACCGAGGCTACTCAAACTTCAGCATCCCATAACGCTCGACATCGGACCACCTGCCGACCCGAGCCCAGTAGCTCTCGGGAGTCCGAAACTCCCTGAACCGACGCAGGAAGTTCGCGCGCCATTGCTCCCCCGGCTTGGGCGCCGGCGCCTCCAGCGAGGCGAACGGGATTGCGGCCTCCACGATCCATTCGCCTTCCTTGACTCCGGTCGCCAAGGCCCAAGGCCTGTGGAGCAGATCGTCCTGGCCCACACCCCACTCGCCGGAGGCAGCGAAGTAGCGCACGCCTCCTGCGTTCGTTGCGAACTGCCGGACCTGGCGCCCGCGGGGACTCAGGAACATGACGACCGTGTCGTCGTACTTCCTCAGCACCTGCACGGGGTTCTCAGGCGCCGCCGTCATCCTCAGGGCTTTCACGTCTGGGTCGGCCATGCGTAGGGCGATGTAGAGTGTCTTGTCGTCGTAGCACGCCTGCACCGACGTGTCCACCAGTGGCATGCCCTTGTACGCCCTGCCCGAAGCCACGCTCAGGAAGCGGTAACTCGGAGGTGCGTCCCGCCACACCGGCTCATCGAGCTTGCCATCAATTGTCGGCGCCCGCCCCTTTGCGGACACGGCCTGGAGCTGAGGTGTTTCCTTTGGGTCCAGATCGATCTGCGGCCTCCCAGGCAGACGCGCGGAGAACGTGCTGGCTTGGCGCAGTATCTCCCGCAGTGTCCACAGGCGCCAGTGCGTCAGGTCCTACCAAGCCGCGGCGTACCGCTTGGCTCCCAGCAGGCTGCGTCCGCTCTTGAGTTGCGCGCTGATGAATTCGCGGTCCTTCAGCGTAATCGCCAGAGCCGTGGCCCGGTCCGCCAGAAGCCTGCCCATGTCCGCGATGATCCATCGCATGTGTGCGAGGTCGGCGTCGCTGAGCGGCTCGTTGCCCCATCGGACGACCTTCACCTGTCCCTGCGCGCGGAACGCGGCCATGCCGAAAGGGCCGAGCGCTACAGGAACGACCGTGTTCGCTCCCTCGCTTCGCGTCTGTACGACGCGGCCATCGCAGGGAGTGGCCACCTGCGTCTTGCCGCTCAACACCACGTGGCCGCGGATCGGCCAGTACCCTGGGTTGGCCACCGTGAACCACGTCTGCCCGTCCTTGACCAATACGCGGATCGCCAAGTTGTGCCGAAAGTCGGTCGTGCCGCCGACCGGCTCGAAGCGCTCCTTCGGCAGCGCCGTGATGGCCTTGGCGACTTGCCGGACCTGCTGCTCGCGGCTGTCGATGATGTTCACGTCGGTGAGGCCGAACACGAGGATGTCGGGGTCCGCGCCGATCAGGGCCTGGGTGTAGGATTCGAGAGCGTTGTCGCCATGGGCTTGGGAGATGAAGCGGCTCACGTTCCGCGGGGTGGGCCAGTCGGGCGGCTTGATGTTGGCGACGCCGCCCTTGCCATCGAACCAGCCCGGCGTGCTCGTGGGTAGTTCGTGCCAGCAGGTGTCGAGCGACACGAGCCGATTTCGGGGATTGTCATAGTACGCGATCGCTTCGGGGCTCACGGCCTGCGGCCAGTAGTAGGGCTTCCCCTGGCTGTGCGGCCCGGTGGGGTAGATGTAGCGCCCGAACCAAATGTGCGGCTCGCCGCGCACCACGCTGGGGTCCATGCCCATTTCCCGAAAATAGTCCCGATACGACTTGCCGGACTCGTTCAGCCAATATCGGAGGGTTCCGCCGATGAGGTGGTATGCGTAGAGCACGTTCAGATCGCGCCGGTGCTCGTGGAGCACCTTCAGCGTCTTGGTCATGTACGTGCCCGTCTTGCGGCAGCGCCAGTCGATCCACTTGGCGCGCATTGCGTCGGACGTGAGGAATAGGTAGCGCTTCATGAACCGCTCCGGGTCGCGCGGTGCGGCGGGGACTTTGATGCCCGTGTCTTTCTCAAACGCGGCGATGGTCGCGTCGGAGTAGTCGTAGTCGAACGGCGCGGCGTGGGGTGCGCAGGGCCCTGGCCCCATGCCTCCGCCGTCGATGTACACGAAGTAGTAGATGCCTTTCCATGCGGGCGAGAACGCGAACTTCTCAGCCAAATCGTCGGCGACCTTCAGATACCCGGCCTCCACGGCTGGGTGGTTCGGGTTCGCGTTCCACCCGCCCTGCTTGCCGTCTTTGGCCACGAAGGACACGGTATCCGCTCCCTCCGCCACTTCCGCATCTCCGACCGCGTACTCGGCCCGGATGCTCTTGTGGCAGGTGTACTCGACCATGGAATACATCGCGATCCCGTTGCGCTCGAAGAAGCGCAGGGCCGTCTCCCGAATGTCCTGGAGCAGCCGGCCGTCTCCGGGCACGCGTTCGGGGGGAGTGTACGGAGTATTGTACTCATTGTATTGAAACGAGCCCATCACGTGCAGGTTTTGGCCTGTGAAGCGCAGGTACGCGGTGTAGTTGCGGCACGCGTCGAAATGCCACCGCAGCCGCTGCGTGAACCGAGCCACCATGTCGTAGCCGAGTTTGTCGTAGCGAATCTGGTAGGCGTCCATGCCGTCCCCATCGCTGAACGTGCGGCCCAAGCTCCGAGCGCGTTCGGTGTGGATGCCGAAGAACCGCTGCCCACTGGTTTGGATCTTCAGCGCCGGCAGCTCCTTGACGCGGTAGATGCGAACCCGGGCCGCCGCGGCGCGCAGCCCCGGTTTCAAGTTCACAATGTCCAGCGTATGGATCTCCGGGTCAGCCCAGTGCAACCACCGCATTTCGTGCATCTTGCCGTCCAGCGGGTACTTGCCTCCCGTCACCAGCGACGGCCCGTCCTCCGAGTTGTAATCGCGAGTGTACCGGGTCCGAAACGGGATCGGCGGCCTCTCCCGGCAGTCCCGCGCCGCGCTCGTGACCGACACGCCGATCCAGCGCTCCGCGTCGTTCGGGTATTCGAGCACCATCAGATACCAGGAATAAGGATGCTTGAACTCGAAGCGATAGGAGAACAGCGCCCGGACCCGGTCGTCGGTCACTTCGCGATAGGCCAGCCCTTTCTGGCGCAGGATCCTCGGCGTGTCCACTCCCTCGGCCGGCTCCTTGTAGGGCTGGCGATGGGCCTTGGCCTCCACCCAGCGGTGCGGGTCCGCGGGGTCGGTGAAATCGATGACGTCTTCCAACTCCAAGTCCATGCCTTCCTCGTACGAATCCCCCGCGACCTCCTTCATGGGCAGCCGGCCGACCACGATGAGCGGCTCCTCGAATCGGCGCTCGACCACCTTGCCATCGATGGCCATCTCCACTTCCAGCGTATACACGCCCGGGTCTCGCCTGCCCATGTCAATCGTATACACGAGCGAATGCGCGTTCGGCCTGGGCCGCGCCTGTCGCGCGATGCCGCGGCCCACTTCGGGCCGCTCGTTTTCCCGCTTGACTCGGCGCAGCACCCAGGCCATCGCCGGGCGATCTCGCAAGAGCCCCTCCGGCACGCGCACGTTCACCCGAACCGGCCGGGCGCTGTCGAAGTAGAGCTTCGGATCGTTTCCCGGGTTCTCCAGCAGCAGCCGGCCGTCATAGACCGGCCAGCGGCGCTTGGCGGTCCCCAAGTTCGGAGTAGCCAGCGTGGCTCGCTTCCAGTTGGAAGCATCGAACTCCACACTGGTCCAGCCCTTCTCCGCGGCGCCGGCCCCCTTCCAACTTGCGTCCGCGTCCAGTCGCGCCACGGTCCCGTCGGCCATGACCACTGTGCCCTGGAAGTAGACCAGTGGCGCGCCGCGATCGGTCCGCGACTGCTGTGCAAAAAGGCAGAGGACGTTCTTCTTGCCAGGCCTCAGATAGGGAGCGAGGTCCACCGGCCCCATGGGTTGGAAGGTATCCGCGGCCGGCACGCGCTGGCCGTTCAGCGTCACTATCGAGGTTCGAGAGACCTCCCCCACCGCGCGCCAGATCGTGCCCTCTGGCAGTTCGAACTCCTTGCGGAAACAGCCCTGACTGAGCGACTGTGTGATCCGGATCGAGGCGATCTCGATGGTGCTCCCGGCGGCCCCGGTGATGGTGAGCCCGAATCCGTCGGCGCCGGCCCGGTAAGCCCTAAACCGCACGGTCTGCCAGTCCTTGCCCTTCACTATCGCCTTGGCATGGGGCACGGCCCAGAACGCGATCTTCTCGTGGCTGTATCGCCCGGGCTTGGCGCTCCCGTTCGCCCAAAGCGCGAGCGTCCACTGGCTCGATAGCGCCGATTGCCGCACCTTCATCTCGATTTCATTCCATCCCGAGAACATCATCACCCGCTCCCGCTTCGTCTGCCGGCCGTCGTAGTTCCCCCACCCCACCACGACCTTGCTCCCCGCCGCGCGAAACCGCAGCCCTTCGTCTCCAAACGTCACGTCCCTCGCCTCTGGCGAGAAGTACGTGAAATTGCATGTCTCATCTTTGCTGAATCGCCATGGCCTGCCCAAGCGATCCGCTGCGAGGTCGGTCGTCACCCGATACGTCTTGAGCTGCTGTGCGCGGTACAGATCCGAAGGCGCCACGCGCGGCAGCGGATTGATCGCGGCCGCAACGGTGGCAAACAGCCCCATGGCCAGCGCAAAAGACCATCGCCGGATTCCATCACGGTTCATCGAACATCCTCCTGTTCCTTGGGGAATCGAAGGGCCGTGCTTCCGTTTCACACACCGCAAGGAGCATAACGTACGAACCAACGGTAACGCCACCCTTCGGCAGCAGCCACGCCCGGCGCGGCGCCCGGGGGTTGAGTCCAGCGTGAGCGTCTGCCATAATCGCCTCGCGGCCGACGGGGCCGCGCGGTTTCACCTCGAGAGGCCTATGGGTCGGCTGATTGAAGATTGACAATCGGAGATTGGAGACAGCAAGAGGATCCTTGCGCTCCGGGCACGCCTGGGCCAACTTGCAGTTTCCAATTGACATTCCTCAATTTGCCGTCTGCCATGATAAGAGAATAGGCTTTCTCGCAGACTGTGCTGTGATAAACAGGCGGCTCCACCGCAGCCCATGTGGAGTGTGGTCCCGCCTGTGCGGGAACGCCGCTTTAGCTTCTCGCCTGTCGCTGGCGAAGGGCGAGCGCGTGTGCGCATGCAAAGCAGCGCTAGGCGCTGCCCGCCAAAGCGCCGTCGAGCCGGCGCACTCCACAACGGAGCGCATCGACAACATGTTGTCGTTCCAGCCGCGACAAGAGACTAAGCTTTACGCCCCCGCATCACCGTTCCCATTTTCCCTTACCGAGTGTTCCCCCATGAAGATCACCATTATCGGCGCCGGCAGCGTGCAGTTCACGCGGCACTTTGTTAACGACGTGCTCCTCACGCCTGCGCTCGAAGGCTGCACCTTCTGCCTCATGGACACGGACCCGCCGCGGCTGAAACTTGCGGAGTCGTACGTGAGCCGGCTCATTGCAGAGAACCACGCGAAGGCCACGTGCATCGCCACGACCGACCGCGCCGCGGCCGTCCAGGACGCGTTTGCGGTGATCGTCACGATTCGCGTTGCGGAGAGCAAGACACTCCAAGCCAACTTCGCGATCCCGGCCCAATACGGCGTGCGCCAAACCGTAGCGGACACGGTCGGCCCGTCGGGCGTGATGTATGCCGTGCACAACGGCCAAGTGCTGCTCGACCTGTGCCGCGAGATGGAGACGCTCGCGCCGGACGGCGTGGTGCTGAACTACACCAACCCCATGGGCATCGTGACCGCGCTCTGTCTGCGCGGCTCGTCGACGCGGTTCGTGGGCCTCTGCCACAGCGTGCAGGAGGGCATCGAGTTCCTGTCCGGCGTGGCCGATGTGCCGAAAGAGGAAGTCGACTACATGTCTGCCGGGGTGAACCACTGCGCGTGGTTCCTCTGGCTGCGGCACAAGGGCAAGGATTTGTATCCGCTTCTCCACGAGCGCTCGAAAGACCCTGAGGTGTTTAAGCGCCAGTCGGTCAAGTGGGATCTCATGCAGAGCTTCGGCCTCTTCCCCACTGAAGGCCCCATCCACCACGCGGAGTATCATCCCTACTACGTGCGCCACGATTCCGAGATCGAGCGCCTCAACATCACGCGCGTCAACACTGGCATCGAGGAGTTCAAGACGGAACGCCGCGACGCGCGCATCGTGCAGTTCCAAGAGGTGATCGACAACCCGGACAGCTACAAGCTGACGCGCTCGCACGAGTATTGCGCGGACATCATCCGTGGCATGGCCACGGACGAGCCCATGCGCATTTTCGCGAGCGTCATGAACGAGGGCTACGTGGACAACCTGCCCCCGGAGGCCGCGGTCGAGGTGCCCATCTTCGTGGACCGCAACGGATTCCACCCCACGCCCGTTGGCTCGATTCCGACCGGTCCTGCGGCGCGAACAGCCGCCGTCGCGTACCACCAGGCCCTCGCCGCGGAAGGCATCCTAAACAAGAGCCTCGAGCAACTGCGTCAGGCGATCCTCATCGACCCCAACACGAGCGCGACGCTCACGACTCCCCAAGCGCGGGCCATGTGCGAGGATCTGTTCGAGGCGAACGCGAAGTATCTAGAGGGATATCGGTAAACCAGCGGCCCCGGGGCCTAATGCGGAAGCCCGCGAAGCGGAGTCGTCTCATGTCCCCAGACGCACAGCGGCCGGTGCAGCGTTCTGGCCATCCCCGCTCTCAGAGTCCGCCGGTTCCGGGGGCAGTTGGATGTGATGGTCTTTGCTGAACTGGTAGTCCCTGAACACGTGCTCGACGGTGAGGATCTGGTAGGAGCCATCGGGCAGCCGCCGGGTCGTGCCTTTCAGGCGGAAGACGTTGTGGCCGCACGTCCAGCAGCGATACGCTCGCATGGCGGAGCACAGACAGATCTTCCCCTCGACGAACGGGTTCCCCTCTGGGTCTCGCTCATGCGCGTCGCAGTAGGCCTCGAGATATGAACAAGTGCCCTTTTCCAGCAGATAGCCCAGCCCCTCACAGTCGGGCTTCGCGTTTCGGCTCAAGGCGGGAGTCTGCCGGAGCATGCGCATCGCGTACCCCGTCGGCGACACCATATTGACCTCGACGTCTTGCTCCTCTGCCTGGAAGAACTCTTGCTTTACGCTGTCCGGGAGCCCCGATTCCTCGGTGACCGCGAACCGCGTGGCCACCTGGATGCCGGCCGCGCCAAGTCGAAGAAACTCCACGCCGTCCGCGCCAGTGAAAATACCCCCGGCCGCGATGACGGGGATCTTCAACTCCTGAGCCTCTAAGAGGCGCAAGACATCCTGGAGAATCTCCTTCAGGTCGTACTGATGCCAGTCCTCGGCGCCAAAGCCCAGATGCCCTCCAGCCAAGGGCCCCTCGACAATGATATAGTCCGGCAAGCGCTCCATCTTGCCCGCGCGGATCAGAAAGAGCCTCAGCGCGCGGGCCGACGAGACGATGATCCCCAGCTTCACGTCTCGGAAACGCGGGTGATCCTCCATCATCTTCAGCGACTTGAGGTGGAGCCCCGCGCTCAAGGTGATGCCATCGATCCCTCCGTCCATCGCGGCCCTCAGGCGAGCCCGCAACGTGCCAGTGGGATCGTTCATCGTCAGCTTCTCCATGCAGTTGACGAAAAGCAGGCCCTCGCCTTGCTTGGCCTCCATGGTTTTGCTGACGTACAGGCGCTGGGCCTCGGCCAGTGCCTCCAGGTCGAAACGGGCGCCGGATTTATCCCTGCTCCCGATGCTGGCCCGGGCGCTGTCCCGTTTCTCTGCGACGAAGCGGGTGCCAAACCGTTGATCGGCCACGGCCATGACGACCGCGTCGGAGATGTGGCCAATGCCTCCCAGCCTCGCGCCTTCGAGGGCCAGCTCGGCAGTGGAGATGTTGACACCCATACCTCCGATCACGATAGGCACGAGCGTTTTCCCGCCCAAGTTCAACCGAAATTGATCTACTTCCATCGTCACTCTCTAATGCGTATCTCCGCCCAGGGAGCGAAGAAGATCAGCCGCAATCCATTGGGAAACGTCGTTGCATCCACGGGCTGCCGCGCCGGCGCGCGGCCACAGGCCCGAGGCGGGTATCGACCAAAGGCGCGATGATGAACTCGGCAGTCCCCGCGCGTCGGCACGCGTTCCCCCGCGGGATTTGACACCGGTGAATCGGCGGCAGGATCGCCCCGCGCGCCCGATTGCAGGCGCCGTCCCCGTGCTTTGGCGAATTGCTCGTATGTCCTCGTCCTTTGGGCAGGTACAAACCTAAGTCAGCATCAACCGTGGCGCCGCCGGCTCAGCAAGCGCCGCCAGCGCGCCTCTCATAGCGCTCCACTCGCAACGCGGATAGGAGCCCATATGAGCACGCGATTATAGCAAGGCAAGGCGCGAAGTCAATCTGCATTGATGCTCCCGCGTCCGCGTTCTGCGCCCGGACAGTGCCGCCGTCCGCGGCCAACGGCGATCGGCCCACCGCCTTGCACGCGTCAAACGGCTACCGTACAATCCCTGCATGGTCAACCACGCCAAACTTGACAAGACGTCTCGCGATTTCTTCGAGCTTGTAGTCCAAGCGGTCTTTCTCAACCCCTTCAGCGACGAGCGTGCGCGAGTGGACGCCCTCATCGCGGGGGACGACTCCGCGGCGAAGGAGGCCTCGTCCGAGCGTGTGCGCCGGCTCTTGCCGCGGGTGATCGAGCACGTCGAGCGCCTTCGCGCGCAGGGGATCCATAGGATCGACGTGTTCCCGGAGGCCGAGCAGGAGCTGGTCAAGTACGCGTTCCTCTTCGACCTCTTCCACCGGCTCATCGACGACTTCGACGCGCTCATCGAAGCGCAGAGGGCCAAGGGCGCCACGCCGCTGCCGGTGCCGTTCGCCAAGGACGCCCTTGCGGAGATCGAGTCCCGCGGCCTCCCGCACGACGAGGCGCTGCGCTACTTCGCGCTCTTCTACCAACTGCGCCGCGCGTTCTATTTCATCGAGAAGCGCCTCATCGGTTGCAGCCCATCCATGAAGGGCCTGCGCCGCGCGCTGTGGAACAACGTCTTCACCCACGACATCCGGCTCTACAACCGATATCTGTGGGACCGCATGGAGGACTTCGCAACGCTGCTGCTGGGCGAGACCGGCACGGGCAAGGGCGCGGGCGCCGCGGCCATCGGCCAGTCGGGCTTCATTCCCTTCAACGAGAGAACCGGAGCGTTCGAAGCCAGCTTTACTCGCAACTTCGTGCCCATCAACTTGTCGCAGTACCCCGAGTCGCTCATCGAATCCGAGTTGTTTGGCCACCGCAAGGGAGCGTTCACCGGCGCGGTCGACGACCACGACGGCGTGTTCGCTCGCTGCTCGCGCTACGGCTCGCTTTTCCTCGACGAGATCGGAGAGGTGTCGATCCCCGTGCAGATCAAGCTGCTTCAGGTGATCCAAGACCGCACGTTCAGCCCAGTGGGCAGCCACGACCCGAAGCGGTTCGAAGGCCGCGTCATCGCCGCGACCAACCGGTCCATCGACAAGCTGCGCGCGGAGGGCAAGTTCCGCGACGACTTCTTCTACCGCCTGTGTTCGGACATCATCGTGTTCCCGACGCTGCGCCAACGCATCGCGGAGGATCCGCATGAACTGGACGACCTGATCGCGGCGGTCGTGCAACGCATGGTCGGCCAGCCGTCTCCGGAGCTGGTGAAGATGGTGCGCGCCACATTGGGCAAAGCGCTGCCGGCCAATTATCCTTGGCCGGGGAACGTGCGCGAGTTGGAACAGGCCGTGCGCCGTATCCTGCTCACCCAGTCGTACCAAGGCGACCTCCGCGCGGTGGCGCAGGACGCCACCGCCGCGCTGCTCCAAGAGATTGAGGCCGGAGCGATTGACGCGCAGGATCTGCTCTGCCGCTACTGCGCGATGCTTTACCAGCGCCACGGCACATACGAAGAAGTCGCGCGGCGCACGAAGCTCGACCGGCGCACAGCCAAGAAGTACGTCCAATCCGCGTTGGCTTAGCCCGGCATTCCGCAAGTCCGCAACGCGCCAGGGGACACGATGCGATTTCGCCGTATGGCGAAATCGCGCCTAATCAGTTGTCTGTCGCGAACTGACGCGCGATGGGCGCTCGTCGCACGCTCGTAAGAGCGTCTCTGGCCGGTCATGCGGGAAACCGCGGAACGGAACGCACTGACGTGCGTGCTACAAGCGGCGTCCCCTGGCGCCGAAAACTGCGACATGGCAAACCGGTTCAAAGCGAGAAGACTGGTTGTCGGGGTCGCCGCGCTCGCGGCCGCGACCGGATTTGTGTGGCTCGCATTGCTGGGCTGCACGGCCGGCCCTGCTCGCGTTGAGCCGCAGGTGGAAACCATCACGTCCGCCGCGGTTCCCCAGCGGCCAGCGCCTGCGCTCAAAGTCATGAGCCTCAACCTCGCCCATGGCCGGAGCAACGGCCGGCACCAGCTCCTCCAGAGCCGCAAGAGCATCCAGGGCAACTTAGACGCGGTCGCCAAGCTCCTGGCCCGCGAGCGCGCGTACGTCGTCGCGCTTCAGGAAGCCGACGGCCCCTCCATCTGGAGCGGACGCTTCAACCACGTCGATTACCTGGCGAGCAAGTCCGGCTATCCGTTCGCCATTCGCGCGGAAAACGTGAAAGGCCTGAAGCTATCCTACGGCGCGGCCATGCTCTCGATGTTGCCCATGCAGAGCCCGCAGGCTTTCACCTTCAAGCCTTCCCCGCTGACGCCCACGAAAGGCTTCGTCGTCGCGACGGTCCGCTTCCCGACTGCGCCCCCCTTCTCAGCCACCGTTGTCTCCGTCCACCTCGACTTCCTGCGCCAGAAGACGCGGCGTAAGCAGGTGGCAGAATTGGCCGCGGCGCTCGAGCAGCACAAGACGCCGCTCGTCGTGATGGGCGATTTTAATTGCGAGTGGACCGACGAGGATTCACCGGTTCAGGCCCTCGCCAAGCGCCTCAACTTGCACACGTTCGAACCCCATGCAGAGGGCGTCATCACCTTCCCCAAGCGTCAGAAACGCCTCGACTGGATCCTCGTCTCGCCAGGGCTTGAGTTCGTCAACCAAACGGTGCTTCCCGATGTGGTGTCCGACCATCGCGCGGTCGTCGCGGAATTGCGCGTGGCGCGGCCGAGGTGGCCACGCGGCGGGGACCGGGGGAGCAATCACTGATCGACGAAGTAGCGCCTCACGTCCGCAATTAGCATGGGGTGTAGGTCTAATTGTACGATCCCAACGCGTTGCATTCTGGAGTTTCAGTTTCGAAGTGGATTCAGGCAGGTTCACAACAAACGTCCCGGCTCTTCGCCTGCGTGCAACCCCTCGCGGACACCGCAGCCCGAAGGGCTGCCACAACATAGCCCAG
>JAJRTI010000738.1 GCA_024278415.1 Planctomycetota bacterium
GCGACATCCTGCAACCCGACGATGTGGTCGAACGTGCCCTGGGGCGCGTCCAAGCCAGCGGGGTACTCGATCACAAACGGCACGCGCGCGGAGCCCTCGTACGCGTACGTCTTGCGGAAAAGGTGGTGGTCGAACTGCATGTCTCCGTGGTCCGAGATGTAGAGGATCATCGTGTTCTTGTGGAGCCCCATCTTGGTCAGGCGCTGCTTGAGCCGGCCCAGTTCGTGGTCCACGTGCGTCACGCAACCCATGTAGCCCACGCGCATGCGGTGGAACTGCTCGGCCGAGATGCTTCCCCGCCAGGCCGCGGGCGCGGGGCCGGGCGCAGCCACGTTGTGGCGCTCGCACCAATCGCCGATGACTGGCCCGGGAATGTCCTGGTTGATATACCGCTCCCAGAAATCCCGCGGAGGGCAGAACGGCGCATGCGGCGGCCCCAGCGACAGCCACACGAAGAACGGCGCGTCCGGGTCGCGCTTCTCGAGCGCGTCGAGCGTCGCTTCGATGGTCCAGTTCACTGGGTTGAAGCGGTCCTCAAGGTGGAAGGGCCGCGCGTCCCAACCGTTGGTGTTCACGCCGTGGCCCCAGCGATGCACGGTGGGGCCGAGGTGCAGGTGGAGCCATTCGTTGTAGTCGCCATCGCCCGGCTCGTCGCGGCAACCCGTGAGAATGACGCGGTGGAAACCGTAGAGCTTGCGCTGCGGGTAGAAGTTGCGGCAGCCGATGCTGAAGCATTGGTACCCGCCATCCGCGAGCACCTTGGCGACCGTGTTCGTCTCGCCCCAGCGGCAGGGAGCGTATCCGACCTGGCCACAGTCGTAGCTGCCCTTGCCGCTGAGGATCACGCGCTGCGCGGCGGTCGTGGACGGCACCTCCGTGTACGCGTTCGGGAAGTACGCGCCGCGATTGAGCATGTCGTCGATGTTCGGCGTCTCGCACTGCGGATGCCCGGCGATGCCCAGGTGGTCGCCGCGATGCGTGTCCGCGAGGACGACGATGACGTTGGGACGCTGCGATGGTACAGGCATGAGTTCTTGCTCCGAGAGAACAGGCGTAGCGGCGCTAATCAGCCAATGCCGCGTCTCAACTTACCATACATTCTGCCGCCTCTGCCATCGCTGACACAGAACAGCAAGAGCCCCAATGACTGTACGGCCACCGGGGCTCAAAGCGCAGGGCAACACATCCGCATGACGCCGGCGCGGTATGCGCTGTGGAACGGAAGGCGAAGGCCTTCCGCTCCGGTCCTTGCGCGGCGGCTACTTGATCCGCACTTCCTTGCCGGTCTTCGACGACTCGTAAATTGCGTCGAGAATCTTCTGCACGGCCAGGGACTGGCGCATGTCGCAGATGGGCTTCTTCTTGTTCACGATGCAGTCGACGAAGTGGTGCATCCGGTCCAGGGTGAGCGCCGGCTTGATCTTGGGCTCGATCACCTCGTAGTCCTTCTTGCCCTTCTTGAAGATCTTCACCGGGGACATGTGCCCGCCCCCCTCGGTGCCGAAGAGGTCGATGCTGTTCGCGTTCGCGGTCTCTTGGAACGCGGCCCACGAGATCTCCAGTGCGACGGTTGCGCCGCCGGCCAGCTTGATGAGCGCGGCCGCGTGATCGTCCACGTCGAACTTCGCCTTCTTGTTGATCTCCGACATGCCCCACGAGCCATCGCCCATGCCGCGGTTGCCGAAGTTCGTCCACGTCTGGCCGCTCACGGCCTTGGGCTTGAAGTTGCCCATCATGTGCAGCGTCGCGTCGAGGAAGTGCACGCCGATGTCGAGCATGCCGCCGCCGCCGGAGTACTTCTTCTGCGTGAACCAACTGCCGATGCGCGGGATGCCGGAGCGGCGCAACCAGATGGTGCGCGCGTGGTACACGTCGCCCAAGTCGCCGCGGTCCACACAGGCCTTCATGACCTGCACGTCCGGGTTGAAGCGGAAGTTCATACCGAGCATGAAGGTCTTGCGTTTCCTCGCGGCCAGGTCCACGACCGCCTTGGCTTCTTTCGCGTTCATGGCAAAGGGCTTCTCGCAGCACACGTGCTTCCCGGCTTTGAGAGCGTCGAGGCAGGCCTGCGCGTGCAGGAAGTTCGGCAGCGCGATGGTGACCGCGTCCACGTCCTTGCACTCGAGCAGATCCTTGTAGTCCTCGAACTGGTTCGGGATGTTGTGCTCTTTCGCCGCGGCCTTGCGGCGTTTGTCGCTCAGCTCGGCGACGGCCACCACCTCGGCGTTCGGGCTGGAGTTGCACGATTTCATGTGTGCGAGGCCGATCTGGCCTGCGCCGATCACGCCGACTTTCACTGTCTTCGCCATGCGACTTTCCTCAAAATGATGGGGGGAAATGGATGAGCGCGGCTAGTTCGAAGCCGAGGATTATCGCAAACCGCGCCGGCGAAATCAACGATGGTGAGCAGATCAGGCAGCACTCACGCACCTCGGCATGCCCCAGCAGCAGAATTGCGGAGTTCGCGAAGTCCGCAACAGACACTTTTCAGCCGTGCTGGTTTCGTGCAGCCAGCAGCCGCTCTGTATGGAGGCCACCAACGAATTCAGTTCGTGCCCTGAACTTTCGAAACCGAGACGAAAAACAAGAAGTGGCATCGGAATGAGCGTAACTCGCGCTCCGTCCAATATGACGGCTCATGCACGCACCCCGACGGGGTGCAGGGATATAGCCTTGGGCTTCAGCCCAAGGACAAGGGCAACATGGACAGGCCCCCCGCGCTGTAGGCGCGGCGGAGCCGCCCGATATCCCGCCGCGTGCGGCCCTGTTTCCGTTCCCCGTTCCGGCGCTCCTTCAGAGCGCTGTGCCGATGGGCATCGGTGACCTTGGGCTAAAGCCCAAGGCTATATGCCTGTGCGACTTCGTCGCACCATTCGCCAGCTTGGTTTCCGTATACGTTGTGGCCACCACACTTGCCGCTGCGCCGTCAATAGGGGCATGGAAAAGAAAGCCCAGACGCTCGTATGGGGCAGACCAAGCTCGTCTAAGGCAGCGGCTTGCGAGTTACGCTCTATCGGAATGCCTTCGCATTCCGATACCACTTCTCGTAACCACACGACACGGAGTAGAGACTTGCCTCGCAGAAGTCGCGCGGTGTGCGTGTACGATCTATCTGGCGTTGCGAAGCAACGCTGGCATGAAGCCTTGGGCTTCAGCCCAAGGGAAACGGGCGGCCCTAGGCGCACAGCCTTGGCTTAGTCACTTGGGCACGTAGCGCAACTCCAACGTCGGCCCCGGGAGCTTCCCATGCTCTGCCGAGGCGAACGCGTCGAATGACGTGCTAGGCGTTCCGACCCGGCGCAGGGCGAACGTCACGCTCCCCCCCTGGCATCGGTTGATGGCATCGACCAGCGCCTGTGTCTTGACGCTGTACGTGTCGCCTGCCTTCCCGCCGTGCCGCGCGCCTTGCGTCTTGATCCAGCCCACCACTTGGGCAGCCTCCGGCAAGCCGCCGCCAGGCTGCTCTTGCCATGTGGCCCTCGTCTCATCCCATGAGCCAGCCTCGGGCATGGCGACCATCTGATAGGTGAAGAACCATGCGCCGGCCGAGCTGCGCGTCAGCGCGACGCGGGCCGCGATTGCGCGGCCAAAGTCAGCGGGCAAGTCGAAGCGCAGGTACGCGTGCTGCGTCTTGCGATTGGACCGGCCCACCACGAGGTCCGGGCGGTCGAAATTCTTCTTCGGTGCGTCGCTACGCACGTCCACATCCGCCGCGGCCGCGAGTGCAACGACTTTCGAAGCCGCGCCCTCCCCACGCGCGAGCACACTCATGATCCGCCCTGCATCGCGGCAGAATCGCACCAAGGCCGCATTGCCCCCGCCAATCCCGATGGCGTACCGGCCGTCAAGGTCCGGCAAGAGTTCCCGCCCCCCGCCCTCTTTCGTGTACACGGCCACGCAACGGAACTCCGGATACGTCGTGAAGATGACCTTCGACTTCAGATCCTGCGGCGCCTTGTCCATGGCATGGCGCTTGTTCACGAACATGACGTACACGTCGCGGTCGGCCGCGTCGTCTTGGTTGGTGAACTCGCCGACGAGGAAGCGCTCGGCTTCGAGATCATCGATGGCCCGCAACCGATTCTTCGCCCACCGCGTTGCGCCCTTAGGCACATCGGGGCCAGTGTGCAGCACGACTGTGGAGCGCAGCGACAGCAACGTCTTGCCCAAGGCTTGGATCTCGCGGTTCAGCTTGCGCACGAGAGGGTACACGCGCCGCGGTGCGCCGGTCTTGCCATCGACCATACCTTGGCCGAGCTTCCGGTCGTCGATCTGGTAGTTCCAGTACCACAGCCCCTTCGCGCCGTATGCGAGAAGGCTGTGCGCGATCCACCGCAGGTCCGACTCGCTCGGAATCGCCGGGCGCTTCCAGTCGTTCACCAGCACGAATCCCATGAGGCCGATGTCATACCTGAGCGCGAACTCACGCAACAGCTCCGCGTTCGAGTAGAAGTCGTCGCGATACGTCCCATTGGGATCGATGGGATAGTGGCAGTTCATGAGCACCGCCGGCTGCACTTCCGTGACGAATTTCGTCAGGAACTGGCGATAGCTCATGTGGAAGCGGCCATAGTTCACCGCCCAGTTGGGCAGCAGGTCGACCATCGGCAGCGCGTTGCGCGCGTCATGCGCGTAGATGGTGGCATGTGCGCGGCCCAGCGCGGGGAACAGCCCCGGCTTCGGCTCGTCTCGCAGCATGTAGCCGGCAACCGAGCGGCCGCTAACTGAGGGCAAGCCCACATAGCGCTTGAGCTTCTCCTCGTCCCGCCACAGGCCTTGCCAACTCCCCAGCACCACGTCGAGCCCGCACCGCTTCGCTTCGCCGACATATGCTAGGGGCACTTGCACCATCGTCAGCCCCGCGGCTCGGTAGATCGCCAGATCCTTCTGCTTGCTCTCGCGGCCGAAGTAGCTCCACGCGGCCAACGGGAACTCGCGCCGGCTCGTGCGCCATGCATGCCAACGGGCAGACGCGTCGGAAGCTCCCGCGGCCGCGCCAGCCAACAGAATGACCGCGGCGGCGAGTCTGTGAACTTTGCTCATGGCGCGTCCTCTCACAGTGAGTCGCCGGCGGCCTTTCCCGTTCGCCAAATTTGGATGGCTTCAAGTTCGTGAGGCATGGTGTGCGATGTGGAGTGCGCTGGCTCGACAGCGCTTTGGCGGGCAGCGCGCAGCGCTGCTTTGCATTTGCAGACGCGTTGCCAGGCCGCAAGTCACAGGCAAGAAGCTAAAGCGGGCTTCGCCCGCAACCGAAACGGAACGCGCCGGTGCGCCTTTTTGGAGTGCGCCGGCAGAGCCCGCCGCAGGGCGGGCGGCGACGGCGCTTTTGCTGCATGCGAGCGGCTTGCGCGGATTTGCGTTCTCGTAGACATGCGCGCGCTGCCAAGGAAAAGCGGCGTCAAGCCGCCGCACTCCAAGAGGCGGTGCCCAGCGTGCGGCTGCCTACGCGCCACACACCTCCTTCCACCGGCGGCAGTAGTACTGCATGTTCTCCCACGGCACGTCCGGCGGGATCAGGTGGTCGGGTCCGGTGATGAAACGCCCGCGCTCCAGCACCTCGGCCGCGACGGCCAGTTCGGCATCGATGGCCTCGGGGCCCTCCGCGATTGCGCGCTTGTTGAACCCGCACATCATGCCCAGCTCTGGAAACGCCTCGCGGATCGCCACGATGTCGCACCCGGCTTGGCGCTCGAACGGATACAGCACGTTCACGCCGGCCTCGATGAACCATGGGATCATGTCCGTGCAGTCGCCGTCCGTATCGACCGACAGGATCGGCACATCGTGCGCGTCGCAGAAGTCGCGAATCTTGCGATAGTTGGGCGTCATGAACTCGCGAAACATGTCGCCCGAAATGAGGGAGCCCTGCCGGCCGGCCATGTCCTCCCAAATGTGAATCCAATCGATGCGCACGTCCTGCGCGACGCGCTCGTAGATCGCGATCCAGAAGTCGGTCAGGGAGTCCATCATGTCGTGGACCCACTCCGGGTCGTCGTAGAACAACATCAGTATCTCTTCCGCGCCGACCAAGTCCCGCGGGGTGCCGAAGATGCCCCATGGGAACGCGCCGACCATGACCGGTTGCTCGCCGTCCTTCTGCGCCTCGCACCAGGCGGACCAGTTGTCGGGAAGACGAGCAGGATCGTCTGCGCGAAACCGCTCGTGCTTGAAGCGCTCCCAGTCGTCGCGGGTCTTGACCGGGTATTCGAGCCACTCCGGCATCGAGCCGCGGTCCTTGCGGTCTCGCACGATGATGCCGCGGCGCTGGTCGCGATGGACGACGTAATCTCCCTCGTCCTTGATCACCTCGTCCGTCCACTCCGGGCACCAGCCCAAGTTGACCGGCGCGGTGACCCATCCCGGGTCGAAGCCGAACTCCGCGGCCCAATGCTGGCCTTGCGGCAGGCCCTCCTCGCGCCAGCGATCCAGCGTGGTGGCCCAAGGGCCAAAGAGGCAGAAGTACGGCGGCCGATCGACGGGCTCGCCGAGCAGCGTGCCGAGGATGCGTTCGCGCGGCGTCATGGGTTCCTCCGAACAAGGGCGGCGAATTGCGAGGCTGCGGCTTAGTATAGCCGCGGCCGCGGGGTCTGCGCCAGGTGTGGCTTGGCGCGGTGCCTAAAGCGTCAGAATCTGAAGGCCGGGGACGCCCTCGAAGTCCCGCTTGTTCTGCGTCAGAACCTTCATGTTGTGCTGAATCGCTTGGCTCGCAATCCAGAGGTCTTGCACTCGGTGTTTGCTCGACTTGCCGCTGGAGTCCATCTGTGCAGCAATCTGGCCAAAGATCTCGCCTGTGGTTCTGTCTATCGGCAAGCACGGCTTTCGCTTGATGGGCGCAAGCGCAGCGGCCCGGCGGTTGCGCTGGGCCTTCGACTTTGCACGCCCCACCCCGTATTCCAGTTCGGCAATGGTCACAGGCGAGACGAATACGGCCTCGTCACCAGTCAAAGCGACGACATCGCCAGGGGCCAGCCGCTGGCGCTCAACGTCCACCCAAACCGACGTATCGATGATCACTCCCATGGATCCCGCAACTCCTTCGCGATCAACCGATCCGCGCCGCGAGCATCCTTGAGCCACGCGCCCCCTTCATGATCGGACAGGAGCCCCGGCAAGTCGCCCAGGGCCTCCAAGGCCGTCATCACAGGCGCCCCTGGAACGATCTTAGCCACTGGCCGCTTGTTCCGCACAATCACGATCTCGTCGTGGCCGTGCTCCAAACTATCCAGCAATCGGCTGAAGTTGCGGGCCACATCCGTCGCGCTTAGAACTCTCATCGCACATCTCCCAGGGCCACGAACCATGTTATCAGATTCTATGATCCTATCATACTCTCTGATTTTCCAACCGTCAAGGCAAAACTGCCGCGCGTTTTCACATGGGCCACAGGCGACACGCCTTGCTGGCCGCGTGCAGCAAGGATGTGTGGCGCGAACGGAATGTCCCACGGATGTTAGCAGGATCCACGGATAGGGATCTCGCCTTCCCTTCCCTCATCCGTGGATCCTGCTAACATCCGTGGGCCTCATCCTTCCCTCCTCCCGCATCTGGGACCCCCGGCGGCGCTTCGGCCGTCAAGGCAACACCACGTCCACATAATCCACAGTCACAGGACGCCCCGCCTCCATCTCGATGCGGAAGCCGTTGTACCCGTTCCTGAGGATCGCGCGCGGCACGGTGAAACACGCGTACTGGCTCGGCGCTCCAAGTGCGGCCTCGTACGGATAGTTCAGCGGCTTGCGCACGTAGGCCGCAGGCGCGAGTTGGCGCCGATTGATCGTCACGGTCCACTTGCACGCGCGGCTGTCCGCCGTCGTGCGCAGGCGGAACAGGCCATCGCTCTTGCCGGGGTTGGGCGCCATGTCCAACTCGAAGGAACAGCCTTGCCCCGGGCCCAGCTTGGCCGGGAGAGGCGGCCGGCCCCCGCCGCGGTACCAGGCCTTGGCGAGCACGTACCACTGGGGCTGCTGCGCGAGCCACTCCGGCTGGCCGAGCCGCGGCAGGACATGGAATGGCGGCTCATTGAACGGCCCCCGGCCGGGCGTGCCGTGCTCGCGGTAGTAGACGAAATTGAACAAGCTCACGCCCGCGGCGCCGCGCGCATAGGCCAGATGCGCTCCCGTGTAGAACTGCTCGTCGGCCGTGCGCAGATAGCTGAAGCTATCGTAGCCACCGCGGCTCGGCCCGGTGGTGGTGCAGTGCGTCATCTCCAGGTAGACCGCGGCGTTCGGCACGAGTCCGCAGATCGTCGCCATGTCCGACTGCTGGTTCGTGTAGTAGTAGGCCGACAGATTCACCATGTCCAGCCCGGCCGCGGCCATGGCCGGCAGGTCGATGCCCAAGTCGTCATGCGCGGCCAAGATAAAGGGCACCCTCGCGCAGAGCCATCTATGCTGGCCCGGCTTCGCTGTGCGGTCGAGCAACTCCCGCACCCGGCGCACAAAGCCGGCCACAATCGCCGAGCGCTCCTTGAAGGTGGTCTCCTCCGCGCGGAACAGCTTGCAGTGGCGCATGAAGTCCAACTCGAGACCGTCGATGTCATACTGCTCGCAGATCTCTCGGATGAACCCGAACTTGTGGTCCCGCACCTCCTGGATGGCCCAGTTCTGCACGTGCTGATCCCACGACCGGCGGTCGGGCCCGAGGCGATACTCGGGGTGCTCCGTGTAGAACTTGCTGCACCACTCCGCGCGTTGCACGTTTTTGTCCACGCTCTCCAAGTGGTGGCCATCGTTGAGCCGGTACGAGATGAATGGCACGACGCCCGTCTTGCGGCAATGGTCCACGAACACGCGCACGATGTCGCCCCCCGCAAGCAGGTACCGGCCATACCCGCTCAACCCGCGGCCCGTGCGCTCCCGGAACCACTTGGCATGCTCCTCGATAGGATACTGCTTGCTCTTCCAAAACGGGATCCACCCCAAGCCGGGCTGGAGCATGTGCACGTCGACGCCCTTGGCTTCGTCGATGGTCGCCTTTAGCATCTCCTCGCTGAACGGCTGCCCTTTGGCGTGGTATGGGCTGACGCACGTCAGAATGTTCGTCGTGTCGTTGCTGAACAGCACTTTGAACGGGGCCTTGGGCCGGTTCATGATGGGGGCCTCCTTCGGGCCAAATCGAATGCCAAGCGATTGCGCGTAGCGCCAGTTGCGCGCGGCTTCGTCAGCAGACAGCCCGCGGTCGTACAGGCGCGCGAAGGCGATGGCGCCATCCAATCCGCCCAGGCCTTTGGGCGACGGCACGCCGACCGCCGGCAGGCGAATCGCATCGTCAGGCGGTGCGTGCACCCGGCCGCGGTATTGTCCATTGGGGTGGGGGTGGAACAGAGACTGCGCCTGGCCGTCGAGATACAGCCGCGTGCGCCGGCCGTCGAACGTGCCCAGTGCGTGGTGCCACCCGCGCGTGATCGGCCTGTCGCTCAGCGCGAAGTGCCACTGCCCGTCCTCGCCGAACACGCCGAAGGACAGGTGGCCCCGCCACTGGCTCCTTCGCTGAGGCGGCGCGCCTCGAATCTCCAGCACCCACTGCCGCGGGTTGCCGCTGGGCTTGCGGCCGCGCGTTTCGCCGGGCCGGTACGTCGTGAAGATGAGTTGCAGCCCCGCGCTGTAGACCCGATCCACACGGAACACGGCCTCGAGCGAAAGGCGCCGCGGGCGCAAGGGCTTGGGCCCGACCAGCGCGGCCTTCGAGTCGAGTTCGATGCGCGGCGGCTTGTCCGCGATCCGTCCCGGGCCGAGGATCGCTCCGGGGTTGCCGTTCCCGCTCGAGTCGGGAACGGCCTTCGCGCCCTTGCCGACGTCCTGCGCGTCCCAGTTCAGGAGGAGGCCGTCGCGCACGCACGCCTCCCCACGAACGGCCCTTGCGAACGCGGCGAAGGCCATGAGAATGAGAAGAACATGTTTCATGATCAGTTGCTCTGACCTAATCTGAACGATTCTGGTTCTCTGCGGTCCGTGGTCTGCATTCATCCCTGGGGTGTTTGGAGCAAATCTGCTGTAACCATCAAGTCGCGAATCGCTCAACTTAGGTCTGAGTCATCCCGTGGCGCGAGGCCAACCAGCCGCCAACGCACTATATCCCACGCCTCACCCTCGCGCAAGTGATGTGAGCGTAACTCGCAAGCCGCTCCTTTAGACGAGCTTGGTCTGCGCCCTAGGAGCGTCTGAGCTTTCTTCTCAATGGGCATATCGCCGGAGCGGAGCCAAGTGTGATGCCCACACAGGTACGGAAACCAAGCGGACGAATGGCGCGACGAAGTCGCACAGGCATATAGCCTTGGGCTTTAGCCCAAGGTCACCGATGCCAATGCGCACAGCGCTCTGAAGGAGCGCCGGAACAGGGAACGGAAACGGGGCCGCATGCGGCGGGATATCGGGCGGCTCCACCGCGCCTACAGCGCGGGGGCTTGTTCCTGCCGCCTTTGTCCTTGGGCTGAAGCCCAAGGCTATATCCCTGCACCCCGTCGGGGTGCGTGCATGA
>JAJRTI010000739.1 GCA_024278415.1 Planctomycetota bacterium
CGCAAGCCGCGCGCATGCAGCAAAAGCGCCGTCGCCGCCCGCCTTGCGGCGGGCTCTGCCGGCGCACTCCAAAAGGGCGCGCCGCGCGTGCCGCTCCTGGGTTGCGGGCGCAGCCCGCCTTGTCTTTTTGCCTGTTGCTGGCGAGCGGATCGCGCGTGTGCGGATGCAAAGCAGCGCTACGCGCTGCCAGCCAAAGCGCCGTCGTGCCGGCGCACTCCACAACGGAGCGCTTCGACAACATGTTGTTGTTCGAAAACCGGTAAGGGCCTACAGCATGTTCAACGGATCAAACTCCACGATCACGCGCACGGGCCGGGCCGAGGCCATCGCGTGCTCCGCGGCGAGCACGACTTTGTGCAGCGCCTCGGAACTCTCACCGCGCAGGAAGACCTGCCAGCGGAACTTGCGCCGGATCTGCGCAACCGGCGCCGGGGCCGGCCCGTCGACGCGCACGTCCAGCCCTGCCGCGTGTTGGCGCAGCACGTCCGCAACATCCTTCGCCGCGCCCTGCGCCCTCTCCTGCCGCGGGTCGCTGAACACGATGCGGACCATGCGCGAGAACGGCGGGTACTTGAGCGCCTCGCGCTCGCCCAGCTCGCGCTTAGCGAAGCCGAGGTAGTCGTGGCGCGCCGCGAACTGGATGCTGTAGTGGTCGGCCATGAACGTCTGCACGATCACGCGGCCGCCATGGGACCCGCGGCCGGTGCGGCCCGCGACTTGCGCAACCAATTGGAACGTGCGCTCCGACGCGCGGAAGTCCGGCAGCGAGAGGCCCACGTCCGGAGAGATGACGCCCACCACGGTCACGTTCGGGAAATCGAGTCCCTTGGCGATCATCTGCGTGCCGAGGAGAATGTGGATCTTGCCCTCCACGAAATCCGCGAGGATGCGCTCGTGTGAGCCACGGCCCGTGGTCGTGTCCGAGTCCATGCGCTGGCACACGTGGTCGGGGAACTTGTCTCGCACCTCCTCCTCGACCTTTTGCGTGCCGATGCCGAAGTAGTTGATGTCGGGCATGCCGCATTCCGGGCAGCTTGTCGGCGCCTCCCGCTTCGCGTTGCAGTAGTGGCACACGCAGGAGTCGCTCCCGCGATGGTACGTGAGCGCGATGTCGCACTGGTCGCAGGTGAGCACAAACCCGCAGCGGAAGCAGTGGATGTACGTCGAGTGGCCGCGGCGGTTGAGGAAGAGCATCACCTGCCGGCCCGCGTCGAGCGCCTCATGCATGAGCTTTTCAAGCAGCCGCGAGAGCGCGTGCTTGCCGTGGCGCGACCAGTTCTCATGGAGCATGTCCACCACCGTGACCGGCGGCATGGGCCGGCCGCCCATGCGGTAAGGCAGCGTCGCCAACTCGTATTTGCCGGTCTGCACGTTGTAGTAGCTTTCGAGCGACGGCGTGGCGGAGCCGAGCACGACGAACGCGTTCTCCGTCTGCGCGCGCACGATGGCCATGTCCCGCGCGTTGTAACGCGGGGTCTTGATATGTTTGAAGGACGGCTCGTGCTCTTCGTCCACGACAATAAGACCCAGGTTGCTGAGCGGGGCGAACACGGCCGACTGCGCACCCACCACCACGCGCGCCTCGCCTTCGCGCATGCGGCGCCAATACTCCGCGGCTTGGCCCTTGGTGATGCCGCTGTGGAGCACGGCTACGTCGTCGAACCGCTCGCGGAAACGCCGAATCGTCTGCGGCGTGAGCGAGATCTCCGGCACGAGCACGATGGCCGACTGGCCGCGGTCCAACACGCGCTCGATCGAGCGCAGGTAGATCTCGGTCTTGCCGCTGCCGGTCACGCCGTACAGGAGGACCACACCGTAGAGCCGCCGGTCGAGCCCCGCGAAGATGCGCTCGCAGCATGCGACCTGATCGCTCGTCAGTTGCGGCGCCGGCTGCTTCTCAACAGGCTGGCCCTCGGAGTACGCGGACTCGACGGTGCGAGGCTCGTACTTGACGATGCCGCGCTTTTCGAGCTGCTTGATCGTCGCGGGCGTCGTATCCAGCCGCGCGGCGAGTTCCTGTGTGGAAAGCGACTCCTTGGGATGGTCTCTGAGGAACCGCAGGACCTCGCATTGCTTCTTCGCGCGGGCCAGCGGGCCGTGCAGGAGTTCCTCGACTTGATCGGCCGGCGCCGCGAGCCGTGGCACGTTGACCGTACGCATCTGCGTTTGGCCCGTCGCGCCGGTGGGCAGCGCGGTTGCGATGGCCGAGCCCCACGAGCAGACGTAGTAGTCGGCCATCCACTTCGTGAGCCGCAGCATCTTCTCATCCAGGGCCGGCGCGTTGTCGACGACGCCAAGCAGATCCTTGACCTCCCCGCTGAAACGCGCCTCTTCGAGCAGGCCCACGCAGTACCCCTCGCGCTCGGAGTTCTTCTTGCCCAACGGCACCCGCACGCGCATGCCGGGCAGGACGCGGCCGCGCAGCCCCTCCGGGATGCGGTAGTCGAAGGTGCGCCGGAGCGGCGAGTCGATGGCCACCTCGGCGAAGCGGGGTTGTTCGGATTCAGACATGGCGAGGGGGCAGATTCACCACAGAGGGCACGGAGGACGCGGACCGAGGTCAGCATACCAGGCGGCCCAGACAGAATCACGCATGGCTGCGACCAGCGGGAGTTCAAGACTTGCCGAGGCCAGCGCCAGAAGCGTGGCGGCCCTGGCATCCTTTGTAGGCGGCAAGGGACGTTGCCCACATGCTGTCCACACGTCGCAACCGGCGATTCCGCCGAAGAGGCCCTGCCGGCATCGTGGAGCGCATGTTTGTAGTGGGCGAGTCATCGCCTTCTCTTTCGCGCGACGGAGGACGCCATTGCTGGCTCACTACAAACAGAGCCGCCGCGTCCGCTCTACGGGCAGAGTGTCGAATCTCTTCCCATAGAGCATGCTATAATGGCCTCCGTCGCGTAGCGATCTGTTGGCGCTGCGCCACGCCACTCCCGTGGAGCAACAACATGACCGATGGGGAGCAAAACGGTGCCGCATCGGCTACTCTCACGGATGTTGCGCGTGCAGCCGCGCTGAAGCGCTCGCGGCGCCGCGCGCTCGTGATGGCGATCCTTTTGGCCCTCTTCCTCGGCGGGAGCTACGTCGTGTGCATCCACATGCCTGGCCAGAGCCACCGCGGCCTCCTGCCGGCGCTCAGCGAGGATGAGGCCGCGCTGGCCGAGGAGCTGCGCCGCGACGTGACCACGCTCGCGGGAGAGATCCGCGAGCGCAATGTGTACGAGATCGAGAACTACCACGCCGCGGCCGACTTCATTGCCACGGCGATCGAGGCCGCGGGCTGCCAGGTGGAGAAGCTGAGCTTCGAGGTGCTGCGCCGGCCATGCTACAACGTGGTGGGCGAGGTGAAGGGCGCTGACCGCGCGAACGAGATCATCGTGGTGGCCGCGCACTACGACTCGGTCGTCGGCACCGTGGGCGCAAACGACAATGGGAGCGGCGTCGCCGGCGTGCTGGCGCTCGCGCGGCGGCTGGGCCGCAAGCCTATGAAGCGAACGGTGCGCTTCGTCGCGTTCGCCAATGAAGAGCCACCGTTCTTCCAGACCGGGGAGATGGGCAGCTTGGTCTATGCCAAGCAATGTCGGGCGCGAGGCGACGACGTCGTCGCGATGATCAGCCTGGAGACGATCGGCTACTACTCGGACGCGAAGGACAGTCAGCAGTACCCGTTCCCGCTGAGTCTGGTCTATCCCTCGACTGGCGACTTCATCGGCTTCGTGGGCAACGTGCGGTCGCGCAGGCTCGTGCGCCGCGTGGTTGGCTCGTTCCGCAAGCACACACAGTTCCCCTCCGAAGGCGCGGCCATGCCGGGCTACATCCCTGGCGTGAGCTGGTCCGACCACTGGGCCTTCTGGCAGGCCGGCTACCCGGCGATCATGGTCACCGATACTGCGCCCTTCCGCTACCCCTACTACCATTCGCCTGCGGATACGCCGGACAAGCTGGACTACGAGCGGTTGGCGCGCGTCGTTGCGGGGTTGGCGCGGGTGGTGGAGGAGCTGGCGAATGGAGGCTGAGCGTTAGATGGCGAAATCAGACGCGGCGCGAATGGCGCGCAGGGTCGCTGCGAGACCCGCACCCTGGCGGGCGCGGCTATCGCCTCGTTCCCGCAAACGGATCGTCCAGCGGGATGTACGCGCCGGTGCCGGGGATCTTGCGGGCCGCGGCTGCGTAGCCCATGCGGAGGGGGCGATACACGTTCGGCTCGAAGTAGTTGCTCACGAACGTCCCGGGGGGCAC
>JAJRTI010000740.1 GCA_024278415.1 Planctomycetota bacterium
CCCGGCGGCCGCGCGAAGCCGCTGGCGACGCCGAGCCAAGACGGAGCAGCGGTCACGTTCTCGCTGCCGGCCAACGGCGAGAAAATCTCAATCGTTCGTCTTGAGACACGGCGTTAAGGCTCGCTGGAGAAACAGATGAGCAGACTCATGGCGTTTTGTGCAAGTGCGGCCGCGCTCCTGATTTTCGCGAGCGATGCAGCTCAGGCGCGGGAGGCGAAGGCAAGGCTCGCTCCCAACGAGCGGCGGAGTCCCGCGGACGGCGCAGTGCAGGTGTATGTGCCCCCGGGCCAGTTTGTCATGGGCGTCGACGACCCGGAGAGCCCTTACGAAGACGCCGAACGCCCGCCCCATCGCGTGAAGATCACCAGAGGCTTCTGGCTCGACAAGTTTGAAGTCACCAACGAACAGTACGCCCGATACCTCAACAGGCTGATCGCAAAGGAAATCCGCCCCGCGAAGATTCTCGGCGCGGTCCTTGGGCGCGTAGACATCGACCATCCGCTTTGCGGAATCCGGCTGGATGTCAAGAAGAAGCTCTGCAAGGTCAAACCCGGCTGGGAGAAACTTCCCGTGATGCCGGTGAAGTGGACGGGGGCGAACGAATACTGTCGCGCCCTGGGCAAACGCCTCCCTACGGAGGCGGAATGGGAATACGCGGCCGGCGGGCCCGGCGGGCGCAAATACCCTTGGGGCAACCAGTGGCATCCCGATTGGGCGAACGTCGCGACGGGCAAGGCGGCGCCGGTCGGCTCGCATCCGAAAGACGTGAGCCCCTTCGGCGTGATGGACATGGCCGGCAACGTAAGAGAGTGGGTGTACGACAAGTTTGACGTGAGATACTACTCGCAATCCCCTCCGGAGAACCCCGTCAACGCGGCGGGCGCCTGGCAGAACGTGGAACGCGTCATCAGGGGCGGCGGCTTCGCATTCACCGAGTGGGACAGCCGCACGACCAGCCGCGGGCATCGCAAGTATCTATACTATCCGGTCGCTACGGGCTTCCGGTGCGCCGAGTCCGGCCCGCCGCCGGGGAAGAGATAATGGGGAAGTCACCTCTTTCGATTGCTGGCCCCATGGCCGCTCGTCGCTCTGCTTGACTCGCCCCAGCCCGCGCCCTACAATCCTCTGCCCCCGCGCGGATCTGTTGAGGGACACGGCCATGGCTTCACCTAACCCCGTCAACTCAGACCTTTTCCAAGGCAAGCGCTGCCTCATCACCGGCGGCCTCGGCTTCATTGGCTCCAACCTCGCGCGGCGGCTGGTGGGCATGGGCGCTGAGGTGCTGCTCGTGGATAGCCTTATCCCGGAGTACGGCGGCAACTTGTACAACATCCACGGCATCGAGGAGCAAGTGCAGGTCAACATCTCCGACGTGCGCGACATCCACAGCATGCGCTACATCGTGCAGGGGCAGCACTTCCTTTTCAACTTGGCCGGGCAGACCAGCCACATGGACTCTATGCAGGATCCGGAAACGGACCTGGAGATCAACTGCCTCGCGCAGCTTTCCATCCTGGAGGCCTGCCGGCTTTACGCGCCCGACATCAAGCTTGTGTTCGCGAGCACGCGGCAGATGTACGGCAAGCCCGACTACCTGCCGGTGGACGAGCGGCATCCCCTGCGGCCGATGGACGTGAACGGCATCAACAAGATGGCCGGCGAGTGGTACCACATCCTCTACAACAACGTGCACGACATCCGCGCCTGTGCACTGCGCCTCACCAACACCATCGGCCCGCGCATGCGCGTGGTCGACGCGCGGCAGACCTTCCTGGGCATTTGGATTCGTCTGCTGCTGGAAGGCAAGCCCTTCGAGGTGTGGGGCGGGGAGCAGTTGCGCGACTTCACTTACGTGGACGACGCGGTCGACGCGTTCCTCATGGCCGCGGCCAGCGACGAGGCGAACGGGCAGGCGTTCAACCTCGGCGACTCGGGCGTCATCAGCCTCAGGGACTTAGCCGACTTGCTTGTGGAACTCAACGGCGAGGGCGAGTATGTCGTGCGCGAGTTCCCCGCCGATCGCAAGCGCATCGACATTGGCGATTACTACGCGGACTACACCAAGATCAAGTCGACTCTGGGCTGGGAGCCCCGTTTCACCCTCCGAGAGGCACTCAAGCACACGCTTCAGTTCTACCGGGAGCATCTGGAGCACTACGTGTAGCGCCGCGAGCGGGGACATGAACCAAGGGCGCGAAGCGCCCGACTTCGTGTCCCCAGACGAGCCTCTTCAGAGGCGGCCTCCATAAAGCCGCGAAGGCGCGCAACCAAGCTCGGGGCAGGCAAACCGTCGTGCTGTTTGTCGAATAGCTTTCGACCGGAGCCCATGGTACAATGTTTGGCTTTGCGTTGCTGCTTATCTCCGCTAGCCGTGACTGAGAACTCCCCGTGACTGGCATTATCTTCGACATCAAGAAGTTCGCGGTCCACGATGGGCCGGGCATCCGCACCACCGTGTTCATGAAGGGCTGCCCGCTGAGGTGTTGGTGGTGCCACAATCCGGAGTCGATCCAGCTTCGGCCCCAGATCGTGTTCTTTGGCAACAAGTGCATCGGGTGCAAGCGCTGCTTCGAGGCCTGCAAGTCCGGCGCACTGCATCTGGAGGGCGAGCAGAGGATCTACGAGCGCGACAAGTGCCTCGTGTGCGGCGAGTGCGCAAAGGCGTGCTACGCGGAGGCCCAGGTGCGGGAGGGCCGCGAGGTCACCGTGGAGGAAGTGCTCGAGGAGGTGGAGAAGGACCGGCCGTTCTACGAGAACTCCAACGGCGGCATGACCGTGAGCGGCGGCGAGCCCATACTCCAGAAGGAGTTCACACTCGAACTCTGCAAGCAGGCCAAGGCCGTCGACCTCCACACCGCGCTCGACACGACCGGCCACGCGAAGTGGGACGACCTGGCCGCAGTGCTCGAGTATGTGGATCTCGTGTTGCTCGACATGAAGGAGATGGACTCGGAGCGGCACAAAGAGTTCACGGGCGTTGGCAACGAACTCATCCTTGAGAATGCGCAGCGCATCCGCGACCTGGGCAAGCCCATGATGCTGCGCATCCCGGTCATCCCCACCTGCAATGCCCGGCTCGACAACATGAAGGCCGCCGCAGAGTTTTTCAAGGACTTCCCTAACATCGAGTACGTGGAGCTACTGCCGTATCACCGGCTCGGCGAGTCGAAGTGGGAGCGGCTGGACCAGGAGTACAAGCTCAAGGGCATCGAGACGCCGAAGGACGAGGAGGTCTTGGCGCTCGAGCAGCCCTTCAAGGACGCGGGCATGAAGGTGCGCAGGGGGTAGAGGGGCGGCGCCGGGGACGCGATGCGATTCCCGCATGTGCGGGAATCGCATCGCGTCCCCTGACAGGTGATCGCGCACGTGGCATGGACGGCCTCGTCCACCGCAGGAGTCGGCCCCTGGCCTAGAACTCTGTGCTATCTCGTGACTGGTTAGCACAGAAACATGTGCTACATGAAGATTCCCTTCGCCAAACGCTGCACTTGCCCCCCCCCCCGTTAGGCCATAGTTCGGAATAGCCTGGGGCAACGCCCCCTAACAGTCACCCACAGAGACGGTTGCGACTAGTGCTTTGGAACCCATCGCCAGACCACTCTCAGAAGGGGCGACCGCGACTCCCCAGTGCCGCCGTGATGGAACGGACATTGCTTGTATAGCAGCAACGAGAGACATGGAGGCGATGCCGCGGAGGTGACTTCACCCGCGCTCTTTGCGCCTTTGCGTGGGATCTCCGCTACCGTGTGTACTACCAACCTCCAAAGCTCTCGAAGTTTCTTTGCACTTTTCACGACGCCGGGGCTATCGCCATTCGTTCACCTAATCGTTTACGCCATCGATTAGGTGGACGATGGCGTGAACGAGCGGAGTTTGGTTGCGGCCATAGGCCGCGCGAGGTCGGTCTCTCATCCAGCCATATCAAGACGTCACTCGCTGGGACCATCTGCCTTGTCCCCTGCCCTCCTCGACAACTTGCGTCGGATGGCGATCCTCGTCGCTTGCGGCGTGGTCATCGGCATTGTCTGCAATGAACTGAGTCCGGCCGGGCATGTCTCCTACTTCGGGTTCCGCAAGCAGGACGTGCTCGAATCCAGGCTCGCGGCCTCAGTCGGGAACGTCCAGCCCGCAGCAGAGACGAAGCCCATAGCCAAGCCCCTGGAGATCGCCTACTTCTTCGCGGAGTGCGAGGAGTGCGAGATCGTCAAGCAGAAGGTCCTGCCGAAGATCAAGCAAATCTTCGGCGGCGCGGTGGTGATACGACAATACGACTGTGGCGCAGGCGATGCCGACATGGCCAACTACAAGCTCCTGCTTGAGTACGAGAAGCGTTACGGCTCGACCGAGAACCAGATGCTTAAGATGTTCGTGGGCGACAAACACTATTTGGCTGGCGCGGACCAGATGGTCGAAAGGGCCATCCCACTCATATCCGAAGTGCTGGCGGCCCGGTAGCCGCATTCGCTAGAATGCGGGCGTGTAGGCTACTCGTCGGTCAACCCGCATGCTGGCGCATGCGGCTACCCGGCTGGCGTACGAGTTGGCGTTGCTCTTGGAGCGCTCCATGTCACGCGAGACAACCGATGCAGTGGGCCGCAAACATCCTGGCCGCTGGCCCCGTTTGGCATGGCTCCTGTCCAGCCACGCCGCCACCGGCGCCGCGCGGTGGCTCTTGGCTATCGTGTTCCTCGCGGCCTCCGCGCCGAAGCTCTGGCGTCTCGAAGACTTCGCGATCGCGGTGCACAACTACCAACTCTTGCCGGCATGGTTGGTGGGCGCGGCCGCGGTCGTGCTGCCTGGCATCGAGGCCGCGGCCGGCGTGGCCTTGTTTTTCAAGCACTGGCGCGCGCCCGCGGCATGGCTCGCTGTTGGGCTCTGCTGTGCGTTCGTCGTGGCCGTGGCCGCGGCCATCGTTCGCGGCCTGGACATCGAGTGCGGCTGCTTCTCCGCGTTCGTCCACAGGCAAGTCGGCTATGGGCTCTTGGCGCAGGACCTGGCGCTGCTCGCGTTGGCCGTCTACTGCGCAGTCGCCCAGGGCCGGGGTGGCCACACGCGTCATGTTTGACGCCAACCAAGTCTTTCCCACTCAAGTTCATAGTGGGGACTCAGGGGGTGGCCCCGCGTCGGACGAGGACCACAGATGCCCGCAGATACCCCTAGCGCGGCCTGTGGCCGCAATCCGTCCGCCGTACGGCGGATCGGCGGACATGCTGCCAAAGAGAGCGGAGGAGTCCCACAGATGTTAGCAGGACCCACGGATGTGGAACGAGACCGGCCCAGCATCCGCGAGACAGGCTTGCCATCCCTGTGCCTTAGACTCCCATGTGGCGCCGCTGGCTAAGACACTGGTCTCACGCAGCTTACGCAGCCGATCCGCGAAAAGTGCAGAGAAACTTTGATATCTTCAACGTTAGTAGTACAGATGGCGCAGATCGGAAGATATAGCGGCAGGCCTCATCTGTGCAATCTGCGGGCATCTGTGTTTTCGCCTACCGCGCCGTGCGCCTGGCTGCGTGCGGATACGCGCAGGCAGGCGGCGCATGCAGAGAAGCCTGCCAACCCGGATCGCATCATGTCCTCAGACGGGCAGTGCAGACGCAGAATAGCCTGTCAGGAAAGGAGGCGTCGGTTTGGCCAAGAGGAGTCAACGAACAAAGTCCAAGCGCAGGAAGCAGGCCATCCCGCGAGTACGTGTGTCATTCGTGGACTTGCGCAACGCCCGCCATCTCTACGATGGAGTCAAGTCCGCTGTGGAGTACATCCACGAGAACTATGAAGATTCGCTCACGACGCAGGATCTGGCGCGCGCCGCCTGTCTGAGCGAATAGCGGTTTGCCCACGCGTTCCGCGCGCAGGTGGGTGTTTCGCCAGGCTGCTACCTGTCGGCCGTCCGCGTCCATCACGCTAAGGCCATGATCCTCGACCGGCCGCGAAGCCCGCTTGTCGCTGTGGCGGAATCTGTCGGGTACCAGACCCTGTCCGGCTTGGAAAAGGCCTTCAAACGCCATTTGGACTGCACTCCAGCGGCGTTTCGGGACCGGGTATTGCTCGAATCAAAACAGCAGGATTGGACGATAAAGCAGCAGGATAGGATGTGACAGCGGGTCGTGTAATGGTAAGATATGGACATTAGAGTGTCACTTGTGGTTTTGTTTTTCCTGTTAGTCTCGTTCGCCTCCTTGCTTGGAGAAAGCGACAGGGAGTTCAAGATGAAGTCACTTCGACTGTTGGTCTTTGGGCTGCTTCTAAGTGTAGGTACGGTCGCCACTGCGGACAACGAGCCGTGCTGCTGCACCTGTTCATGCGACCCTGTCTTCGTTCAGCCGGATCAGCGAGATGCCCAGACGGTGGTTGCGGCTGCCAGCGGAAGGGCAGAGCGCCTTCGTGCCCTAAAGGCCAGACTTGCCGCCAAGTCGGATGGATGATGGCCAGTGGCTCATCGCGGCAGCCATGACGTGTGGGTCCAAAGCGCCATCGGGATGTCCGCCTTGTAAAGTCGGCCCGCCGTGGCGAAACTCAGCATATTAACATGAACGGCATGAAGAGAGTACAGTGAAAAGGGGAACCCAATCCTTGCGACTTATCTCCTTAATCAGAAGGCATGCAGTTGGTGTGGTGTTGGCGGCACTGGCGTCCTCCTTGTTGGGGTTGTCAGTGGTCAAGGGTGCCGGCCTTATGGCGAACCGACACATCATGGACACCCGCGTAGGTGGCAAAATCTGGGATTGCTCCGCCAACGCTGGTGATGGTGCGACCGCTTGCGCCAACAATGGCAGCGCATGTCTCAACGCGGACTGCATACAGGTGAGGATATTAGGTCTGCCTACCGGGGGATGCGAACTGACTGGTGGCCAAACCATCTGTGAGTCGTCGGGGCTTCGATATGCGTGCAAACTGATCAAGTCGTGCGTGGGGACAGGAAACTCATGCGGCTATGCTGGGCCTGGGATCTGCGGCGACAAGAACGCCCCATTCTGCCCAGCCGGTCCAGGTGGGTTATGCTACACCAACTGTATTGCCAGGCACTACGATGGCGTTCCCTGCTACACTCAGTGCCAAGCTCAGTGATGCTACGCGGGCCAGCCATGTGGCGACAGTGCCGTGTGAGGGGCACTGCGCCATCTCGTGTCCCGCTTTGGCAGCAAGACAACACAAGACAGCAGCTTAAAGTACCAAGGAGGGTTGTATCGTGATCACTTGTAGTTCATTGGCGAAGCATCTTGCGTGTCTCATGGTGTCGATTGGCCTGGGATTCCCAGCGCTCCTAGAGTGCAATGGTCAGCGGCAAGCGAGAGGAAGTCGAGTCGGTCTGTGGTCGAGATGGGAGTGCGATGCCGCTAGTGGTGTCGCATGCACAAACACCGGAGATGCGTGTCGTAATGTTACCTGTACCCAGTTGTACACAGGCTGGTATATAAAGACTCCTGCGGGCTGTGAAGCTGTTGGAGGTCAGACGATATGCGAACAGGTTACGGTTCAGAAGGGGTGTAAGAAGCTTCCTGGATGTCATCTGAACGGGAACAGGTGCAAGCACGACGGTGATGACATCTGTGGTGACAAGAATATACCCGACTGTCCAGCAGCCGCGACGCTATGTACGGGGCAATGCTACGCCGTGCACCGTGATGGCGAAGCTTGCGCTAAGCAATGCGCGATACATGAGTAGCCGAGGCCCGCAGTGCTTCCGTGCCACGGCGCGGCGTGAGGCCCTCCAAGCGTGCAAGCGAGTGAGCGAACGAAATGTGAAGAGAAAGGATCATGTAGCACTTATGGGTAACGTCAGTTTGAAGTTCCTTCTGCTGTGTGCGCTTATTCTGCCCGCCGGCCTCGCCCGCGAAGGTGCGTGCAGCACCATCTCTGTGGACCAGGTGAGGTCGGCGTATCTTGATAATCTTCGGCAACTGGATGGCTTCGAACTGATCTATACGGTTCAATATACGAGCGATGCAGATCGGAAGGTCTACGACGAGCACAAGAAAGCGCAGAAGGTTGCCGGTGGGGCCGACAATCCGTCGAGACCGAAGGCTCTGCCGTCTTTTGATTACATTAGGAGATATGACTGGAAGCAGAAGGGCCAATTGTGTTATTTCAAAATGTGGCAATCGAGCGCCATTGGTGAGAAGTTTCGACCCCGATTTGTTTCGGTCAGAGGGGCCGACGGTCTGGTTGTAGACTATACTTACGGGGTGAAGGAGGGGGCCATACAGACCGATCGAAACCTGGGTATCTTCACGAAGCCCGGTGATTTTGCGCGGGGGCATGGAATGCTCGATCTTCCGAAATACATCAAAGAAGGCCAAGTAAAGTTGGTTGCGCTAAAAGAACTCCGCGGCATGCGGTCGGCTCATTGTAGAATTGGTAACACTTCAGCCGATTGCAACAGCCGTTGGCCCCATGAACGTGCGCGAGTTCAATGGACAGCGTTTCCGCTTGACGCAACGCTGTTTGGAAGCCCAA
>JAJRTI010000052.1 GCA_024278415.1 Planctomycetota bacterium
CGGTTGAGCGCGGTGCCCCACCCCCTTCCCTCTGCCTTTCCGATCCCGCACTTGCGGGATCGGAAAGGCAGAGGGAAGGGGAGAATGGTGGGTTTGGGCGCCTTGTTCCCAGGGTAGCGGCCTGCGGCCGCAACCCTGGGCGATCATACGGGACCCTCTTGGGGTCTGGGAGGCCGCACGAGAGCGACCTTGCAAGAGTTTGGAGATGTGGGTAAAGGGCAGGGCAGGGGCGCCCGTTCGCGGACGGCTGTATGTTACGTCGCTTCTCTCAACTCCGCCAGCAGGGCGAACGCGTCGCTGAGGCCGTCGAACGCGGCTTGGTGTGCGCGGTGGAGTTTCTCGTAGCGGCTGGCGCGGTCGGGCCGCGGCCGCACGGACGTTTCAGCCGGCAGCATGCGCTGTGCGCCTTCGATGGCCGTGGGGAAGAGGCCTGCGGCCACGCCGGCGAGCACGGCCGCGCCTCGGCAGGCGGCTTCCGTGTTGGACGGCACGCGCACCTCGACCTGGCAAACGTCGGCGAGCAATTGCTGCCAGAGGCGGCTCTTGGCCGCGCCGCCCATGACACGGAGACACTGGACTTCGATGCCTAGCTCGCGCATCATGTCGAGCGCGCTGCGCGTCTCCATGCACAGGCCTTGCATGACCGCGAACATGATTTCCGCGGTCGTGGTTTGCGGCTGGATGCCGATGAGGCACGCCCGCGGGTCAGGCCGGCGCCAGGGCGACGCCGCGCCGATGAGGTGCGGCAGGAAGAGCATGGGCACGCCGCGCGCGTCGAGCGCTCGCAATTCGTCGTCGAGGTCGCCGCTGTTGATCGCATCCGCATCATCGCCGAGCACGGTCTCGCGCATCTTGTCCCACGCGATGCCGCCGTTGGACATGGCCGCGAGCAGGCCGTAGCGGCCCTCGGCCGTGTGCACGCCCGGCAAGACGCGGCGCTGCGGGTCGAGCAGCAAGCGGTCGGACGCGACGAGCAGCACCCAGGCTGTGCCGCAGGACACCATGCCGATGCCTGCGTCGACCACGCCGCAGCCGAGCGCACCGCAGTATTGGTCGTGTCCGCCGCTCGCCACGACGACATCCGCTGGCAGGCCGAGTGACCGCACCACGTCCGGCCGTACTGCGCCGACCGCGCGGCCGGACGGGACGATGGGCGCCACGCGGTCCGTCGTGAGACCGACTAACGCAAGGATCTCGTTGTCCCAATCGCCTTGCCGTAGGTTGTAAAGCCCGGCGATGACTGCGTTCGATGGGTCCGACGCGGCGACGCCGGTGAGCTTGTGCACGAGCCAGTCGTTGACCTGCGCGAACGTGTGCGCCGCGGCGAAGAGGTCGGGCCGTGTGTCGCGCCACCAGGCGATCTTCGCGAGCACACCGCCGGCGCCGAGGTTGACGCCGGCGCGCTCCGCGAAGAAGTCGTCGGCGACGTCTTGGCACAGGCGCGCATACTGCTTGGCTCCGCGCTTGTCGAGCCAGGTGATGGCGTTGGCGAGCGGCGCGTACGCGGCGTCGACCGGCACGACCGTGCCGCCCTGGGTGGAGAAGGCCAGCGCCTTGATCTCCCCTTTGCCCCCGGCCGCGGCTGCGAGCTTGCGGATGCCGTTCGCGGCCGCGCGCCACCAGTCGCCGGGGCGCTGCTCGATGAAGCCGGGCTCCGCGTCCGCGAAGTCGTAGCCTTCGCCAAACGTGTCCAGCACGTTGCCGTCAAGGTCGAACAGAATCGCCTTGGTGCTCGTGGTGCCGGAGTCGATACCGATGAGAAGGGGAAGCACGCGGGGAGATGGTTAATGGTTGATGGCGTCTGCGTCCGCCGAACGGCGGATTGATGGGCGGCATCCGCGCATGGAAGGTCATGGTAGCATGTCGCCAATAGGGCTGCAATTCTGGCGGATTTGGGGCTTTGACAGCCGCTTCCTCACCGAGTATCTTCAGCCATGAGTTTCCCCAGAATACGCGACGGTTCCATCTCAATGCCGGTGGGGCCGGGAGGTTGTGACGACCGTGATGTGCACACAAGCGGAATGGGCGAGCCGGCTGTTCAGTAGTAGGGCGATTCACCGCCCGTTGCTTCGGGCGGAAGGACGGGCGATAAATCGCCCTACTACCAGCCAGCGGCATTGGCCGCTCAGATCAGAAAACCTGCGTGGGGAGACGCCTGTATCTTCCGCGGCTTGACAGCCATGAGCCAGAAGGAGTGCGACATGTCCGAGAGCAAGTATGCCGACGTGGAGCTTCAGGGAGCCGAGCGCGAGGATGCCGTACGCCAGGTTCTCGCGCGCATCGAGGAGTGGGGGTTGCGCATGCCCAACGTGGAGCCGTTGCCGTTGCACTTCGGGCTGCACGATTTCCACAACGTGGGCGAGACGGAGTTCTGGGTGGCCAACGAATCCGATGCCGGGTATTGCGGCAAGTTCCTGTTCGTGTTCGACGGCCAGACGTGCCCGTATCATCGGCACGCGAAGAAGCACGAGACGTTCTTCGTGGTTAAGGGCCGCGTGCGCATGCGCATCGATGAGGGCGTGCGCGAACTGGGCGCAGGCGACGTGTTGCCCATGCCGCCGGGCATGGGGCATTCCTTCACCGGCATGGGGGATGCGCTGCTGCTCGAAGTGTCCATGCCGTCGCTGCTTCAGGACAACTTCTTCGAGGACAAGCGCATTGGGCAAGGCGGGGTGATTTGAGGCGGCGGCCTGCTCTGGCGTGCGTGGCAGCGGGTGCGGGAGGAACACGACGCGACTGCAAGCGGGTTACGTCGCGCTTGTAGTAGGCCCGTGAGGGCCTTCCGCTCGGGGGGTGATTCGCCATCGGAGCAGAGGGCGCCCTTACGGTCGCCACTGCGAGCAGAGGCGCCCTTACGGTCGCCACTACGAGCAGAGGCGCCCTTACGGTCGCCACTACGAGCAGAGGCGCCCTTACGGTCGCCACTACGAGCAGAGGCGCCCTTACGGTCGCCACTACGAGCAGGGGCGCCCTTACGGTCGCCACTGCGAGCAGAGGGCGCCCTTACGGTCGCATTGCGGTGGCGCCGTGTTCGCCACCTCGGCCGTGACAGGACACTAGCGTCGCTTCCCTTTCCGGGCCGCCTTCATCCGCTCCACGAACTGAGCCAGTTGCTCCCGCACATCCCTACCGATGCCATACGTTGGGAGGCCGTCTGCCACCTCCTTGGCCTTTTTCTCCTCGCCAAGCACGCCATACACGATTGCTCGGCATGCCACGAGCACACAATGGCGCGCCCCCGTCTTGGCAAGCTTGGCTTGGCCCACGTCGTCGAGAATCTGAAACGGCTCGTCCCGGCGCCCATAGCGGACGCAAAGCTTCGTGATGCCGGCGATGTTCCGAAACTTCTCTTCATAGTTGGCAGTGAAGGGGTCGCGGTCGAAGCCCTTCCTGAAGTTCATCACCATGAGACCCAGGAGCCCGCCGCTCAGCCGTCGCCCCAGCTTCACATCCAGCCGCTTGGGTTGGGCAGGGAGCGCGTCGATGGGGTTGATCTTGGCCACGCGGTCCGCGCGGATCAAGAGCGCGCCGCGAGGCGTATCGAGTTTGAAGTAGCCGTCGGCAAAGTCAAGAAGGTCGCCCGATACAGTCGAGCCGTCGACCAAGGTGAACGTGGCATAGTTGGCGCTCTTGGCCGGGCCATCTTCCGCGGCCGCACACAGGGCGGCGAAGGCCAGCACCAGAGCGAAAGCACATCGTCTGCGTTGGGGCATGTCACGTGTCCCGAATGAATTGCCTGATGTCGTCCACAACCGTGTCTGCTACCTCGAAGCCATCCTGCTCGGCGCGACGTTTGTTTTCGAACGAGCGCTCGCCGGGCAAGAGCACGCGGTCTCGCCCGGCTTCAGGCCGAGCGGATTTTACCGCGTCTAAGAGCACTTGTGCGCGGGCGTGAAACTCGTCGAGCGGCACGAACAAATCCGGCTTGAGCAGCACCATGGCGTAGCCATAGTCAAGGGCCATGGGCGGGATGGGCGTGGCGCCGACGAACGCGGTGCACAGGAGCTGTGCGAAGATGGCGAGGCCGGAGCCCTTGTGGCCACCGAAGGTCTTGACCGCGCCGGCCATGCACGCCTGGGGCGAAGTGGTGGGCCGGCCATCGGCGTCGAACCCGACGCCCTCTGGGAGCGCCTCGCCGCGGGCGATGAGCGTGTTCATGAAGCCGTTGGTCATCTCGGCGATGCTGAAGTCCAGCACGACCGGGTCGCCGAGCGTGGGCGCTCCAAGCGCGATGGGGTTCGTGCCGAACACGGGGGTTGTTGCGCCGTAGGGCGCGGTGCGCGGGAAGCAGTCGCACGTGAGCGCGCAGATGAAGCCTTGGGCCGCCGCGCGCCAGGCGTAGTAGCCGGCGACGCCGCAATGGTCGCTGTTGCGGATGCCCACGACGCAAACGCCGGCATGCCGCGCCTTGTCCATGGCCTGGTCGAGCGCGGCGCGCAGCACGACGTAGCCGAACTGTGTGCCCGCGTCGAGGTGGAGGCATGCCGGCTCGTCCTTGAGCACCTTCACCGGCGCGATCGTCTTCTTGCGGTAGCGGTCGGCCAAGCCGATGACGCGGCACAGCCCGTGCGTGGGCTTGCCCCATAGCTCGGCTTCGACGAGCACGTCTGCGACGGCCGAGGCTTCGTCGTGGGCCATGCCGGCCTTGGCGAACGCGGCGCGGCACAGCTCGTGTGCTTTGTTGGCCGTCAGGATCACATCGCGCCTCGCGGTCAGTACTGCTCGCCGCCGCGCCGCTGCCCGGGGTCAGGCCGATGCTTTGGCTGGCTTCAGGTGCTTGATGAGGGTCACTTGGTTGCCCTTCTCATTGTAGCGCACCTCGTCCATGAACTCCCTGGACAGCAGAATGCCGAACCCGCCTTCCCGCAGTCCGAGCTTCTCGCGGATCTCCATGTGCGCGATGGGGTCGTCGCCCTTGGACGCGTGCGGGAGATTGTTCGGGTCGAATCCCTCGCCTTGGTCGGTGATGACGAACGTGAGATCCTTGTCGGTGATGGTGTAGTCGAGAGTGACGGAGAGGTCGCGCTGCTGCTTGTTGCCCCATTCGATGGCATTGTGGCCCATTTAGAGCACCGCGTACTTGATCTTGTGCGCGATGCTCTCGTCCAAGTCGGTATGGGCGAAGAGGCTGCTCAGGAGGTCGTTGACCTGGTCGAGGTAGCTCAGGTCCGACTCGATCGTCATGGTCACGCGGCCCCGCACACCGTGGCCTTTCATCTCGTCGGCCCAGTCGAAAGCCAACTCGATGCAGTCCAGCAGGGCCTTCGGGCTGCACGGTTTGGTCAGGTAGAAATTGGCGCCCACTTGCAGGCCATGCACGCGGTCCGCCTCCTTGGAGAGGGCGGTGAGCATGATGATGGGCAGGAGGTTCGTGTCGCGGTGGGTCTTGAGTCGCTTGCAGACTTCAAGCCCGTCCATGCCCTCCATCATGACGTCAAGCACGATCGCGTCGGGCTTTTCCTCTTGCGCAATTTTGAGCGCAGTCTTCCCGTCGTACGCGAGCAGGGGTCGATGCCCCATACCCGACACCAACTCCCCGACCATGCCGCAGAGGTCTCGGTCGTCGTCGACGATCAGAACAACGCGTTGTTTGTCCTCTGGCATACGCGTCGTAGCGGTCCTTCGCTAGGCTTGGGTGGGAACACCATGAGCGCCGCCTTCGCACTGACAAACTACCAGCCATGCTCTGCAAAATCAAGCGCGGATGGGCCTCGCCAGGACCGCCCACGGCTGGCGAGGTCAGCGCCACAAAGCGGCCTGTGGCTCGGCGTCGTCCCTTGGCCTGGCCGCGAGGATCTTATCGGCGTCCTGCGGCCCGCGTATGGGCGCCGCGCCGCGTTCGATGGCGAGTTGATTGCCACGGGGGCCCGGCCCGCCGAACTCGACCGCGAACGTGGGCACGCCGGCTTGTTGGGCCATGCCGAAGGTCGCCATCGTGCCGCCCGCAGCCTCGGCCTCCACGACGAGCAGCGCATCGCTCACTCCAGCCACGAGGCGGTTGCGGGCCATCGCGTAGGCGGTGGACCACGGGCTGGCAGGAAACGCCTCCGACGCCACGACGATCCGGCGCCCCAACTCGGCCGCCCAGGGCGCCAGCTCTGGACAGAGCCGAAACTGGTCCACGCCCATGGGCAGAAACAGGACCGTCGAGCCGCCGCCGGCCAATGCGCCGGCATGGCCCGCGGTGTCGATGCCGCGCGCGTACCCGCTCACGATTGTCCACCCGGCCTCCGCCAAGCGCGAGGCGATGTCGCGCGCCATGCGCAGGCCCAGCCGGGAGGGCGCGGTGGCGCCCACAATCGCGCAGCACTTCGTGTCGGGCAGCCGCCCCTGGATGTAGAGCACCGCCGGCGGCTGGGCCAATGCCCGAAGCCGGTCCGGCATCGTGCCGTGCCACTCCATGGCCATGGAGAAGCCCGCCGCCTCGAGCGAATCGAGGCGCCGACGCAGTTCGTTCAGGTGGCCCGACAGCGCACAGATAGGGCCGATCATCTCGCCCGTCACGCGCGGCACTTGGGCGAGCGCGAGCGGCGCCGCGTCGAGCACCTGGGCGACGCGGCCGAAGCGGTTGGCCAGTCGGCGCAGCAGGGCGGACCCGATGCCGGGCACGCTGTGCAGCGCGAAGAGGGCGAGCTTGTCGGGAGGCTGATCCATAGGTGCGCAAGTCCACTCCGGTGGTGTCCGATGCGGCGATGTTACCACGCACTCACCGAGACCGGAAGAGCCCCGCCCGCGGCGCACTCGCGCTTGCGCACACGGCGACGGCCGCGCTACCATGTAGCCCCTGCACACGGCATGATGCCGGCAGCAACCCCCAACTGCGTAGGAGCAAGGCGATGTCCATCGACCGTATCTCGACTGACGCGGCCCCCGCCGCGATCGGGCCGTACAGCCAGGCTGTTGTGGCCAATGGGTTTGTGTTCGCATCCGGGCAGATTGCGATCGACCCGTCTACCGGCGATCTTGTCCTCGACGACGTGCAGTCGCAGACGCGGCGTGTGCTCGAAAACCTCAAGGCCGTGCTGGAGGCCGCCGGCTCGTGCATGGACAAGGTCGTCAAGGCCACGGTCTTCCTCACCGACATCAACGACTACGGCGCGGTGAACGAGGTCTACGCCGAGTACTTCGGCGACGCCAAGCCGGCTCGCGCCGCGGTAGCTGTGGCCGCATTGCCGCGCGGGGTGGGCGTGGAGATCGAGGTGGTTGCGGTCGTGGCATGAGCGCAGACCGCACTATCCGTCTGGGGCCGCTGGAGTTGCCGTCGCGCTTCACGCTCGCGCCCATGGCCGGGCTGACGAACCTGCCGTTCCGCCTCATGATGCGCGAACTGGGCGGGCTCGGGTTGGCTGCTACGGACATGATGAACGCGCGGTCGCTGCTCAGGGGCGGGGCCAAGACGCTCGACCTGGCGAAGACCCACCCCCACGACCACCCCGTCGCCGCGCAGATCTATGGACCCATCGAGTCGGAGGTCGCGGACGCCGCGCGCTGGCTGGCGGACCACGGGTACGACGTGGTCGACTTCAACATGGGCTGCCCGGTGCGCAAGGTCGTGCGCAAGGGCAACGGCTGCGCGCTCATGCGCGAGCCCGAACGCGCGGTCAGGCTCGCCGCGGCCGTGGCCGAGGCCGTGGATATTCCGGTGACCGTCAAGATGCGCCTGGGCTGGGACGCGGACACCATCAATGCCCCAGAACTCGCCCGCGAACTCGAGCAGGTGGGCGTGGCCGGCATTACCGTGCACGGACGCACGCGGGGGCAGTTCTACAGCGGCGAGGTCAGCCTCGACGGCATCCGGCGCGTGGTCGAAGCGGTCGGCCGTATCCCCGTGATCGGCAATGGCAACGTGGTCACCATCGAAGACGCGAAGCGCATGTTCGATACCACGGGCTGCGCGGGCATCGCGGTCGGCCGCGCCGCGCTCGACAACCCCTTCATCTGCGCGCAGCTCGCGCGGTGGGACGCCACAGGAGATCCAGGCCCCGAACCGGCCTTCGAGGAGAAACTCGCCGTGGTGGAGCGGCACGTGGAACTGCTTCGGCAACACCAAATCCCAAGGCATGCGACACACATGGTGCGTCGCTTCGCTAAGCATTGGCGCAAGCTGCTCAAGCTGCCGCGGCCTGTGTACATGGACATGATCCAGGTCCCCAGCGTGGAGGCCTTCTCGGAGAAGCTTGCGGCCATCCGCGAGCGGATGCGCTCGTAGTAGGGCGATTCATCGCCCGTCTCTGCGTTTGGAAGAACGGGCGATAAATCGCCCTACTACGAGCCACCTACGTCTTGCCGCATGCGCCAGCATGCGGGGGGCCCGGTGTGCTCTGTCGTCTCCCGCAGCCTGGCGGCTGCGGCTACCATGCCTGGCGGCTACAGGCGGTTGACATCGGCTGCCTCCTCGGCCATCATTCTGGCCTGCGATCCCTTCCTCCCAATCGCCCCAGGAGTATCGTTATGCGTTTCGGCATCTCGCAGATCGACATCACGCCTCCGTTCCGCACGACCATGGCCGGCTACGGCGCCCGGTGGGACCACTACGACGACGTGGCCGACCCGCTCACGTTCACCGCGCTCATCCTCGAAGACCGCGGCCGCCGCGCGGTGATCGGCGCGTCGGACCTGATCGGTTTTGAGCAGGACCACGTGATGGCGCTGCGCAAGCAAATCGCCAAGGCCGTGAACGCGCCGGTGGACAACGTCATGCTCAACTCGTCGCACACCCACGGCGGGCCGCTACTCAACGACCGCGCGTCGTACTTTCGGCAAGGCGCGCACAACGCGTGCGCGAAGCAGTACCGCGATTTCCTCGAAGGCCAAGTCATGGCCGCGGTGAAAGAGGCCGCCAAGAACATGGAGCCCGGCTCGCTCTGGTTTGGCATGGGCAAGACGAGCACGCCCATGAATCGGCGCCTCCTGCGCGATGGCCAAATCGTGAATGCGCCAAATCCCGACGGCCCGGTCGACGACCGCCTGCAAGTCCTCGCGCTCAAGGACAAAGTGGACGCGATTCGTGCGGTCGGCATCCGCATCTCGTGCCACCCGGTGGCCACTGGCGCGCAGCACCGGATCACGGCCGATTACCCCGGCGCGTTCCGTGCGGCATTCACCGGCGCGTTTGGCCCCGGCATCGTCCCGTTTTTCCTCCAGGGAGCCGGGGGCGACATGCGGCCGTCGCAGGTCGATGGGGGCGACCGGTGGCGCCAGATGAGGCACGACGAACTGCACGTGATCGGCGAGTCGCTCCTCGCGGAGACCCTGAGCGTGCTGGCGGGCGGCGCGATGGAAAAGCTCGGACCGCTCACGTTGCGGGGCAAACTGAATGTCGCGCAAGTGCCGTGCAAGAAGCTCAAGACGACGCGCGAGGAGTTCGAGGAACTATTGGAGACCGCGTCGGGAACGCAGGAAATCTGGGCGCGGGAGGCGTTGCGCCACATGGAAGAGAAGGGCGCGGCGCTGTCGGAAGTGCCCATCCGCGTGCACACGCTATGGCTCACGAAGGACATGGCCGTGGTGGGCATCCAAGGCGAGGTGCTGATCGGGCTCGGCGCATACGTGGAGAAGCAGATGCGCCCCGCGCGCACGCTCCTGCTCGGGTACACGAATGCCTGCCGCTGCTACCTGCCCGACAGCAAGGAGCTGGCCCGCGGGGGCTACGAACAGAGCAGCTACCTCTACGGCGGCTGGACCGGGCCGTTCAAGAAGGGCATCGAGAAGGTGATCGCCGCGGCCACGTGGCGGGGCAGAGATGGTTAATGGTTGATGCTTCCCCCATCAACCATGAACCATTAACCATTCCGATACCCGCTCCCGCATCTCTGCGAAGCCGCGTACGCCATTGTGGACGAGCGCGGTGATGAGTTGCCTCGCGCGGTCGAAGTCGGCTTCCACTTGCGCGGCCTCCTTCCCCTGCCGCTCAGCTAATCGCGGAAGCAACGCCGACGGGCCGTCCATGGCGAACGTGTCGCTCCGCGGATCCCATGCGAACACCTGGCGATGGCCGTCGCCCGTGGCCTCGTGCACCGCGCAGACGCGGCGCCGCGTGCCGGCCCACCCGCCATCCACGTGCATGAAGAGCGCGAGGTCGAGCTTGTTGAGGTCGGCCCTCGGAACGCTCAGCGGCGGCGACAGCAAGATCGACGACAGCTCCTCCATGGTGTCCGCGTGCTGGCAGGAGCCGATGCGCCGGGGGCCGTCGATGAGTTGGAAATACTTGCGCACCGCGTCGCTCCAGATGTAGCCGTACCAGTGGCCCGACCCGATCTCGTGCGCGAGCACGCACGTGGGCTCGGCCGCGGGCCGGCTCAGCTCTTGGTCGATGACCGCGGGTCTGCTCGTCGAAACAATGCGCGTGCCGGGCGGCAAGAAGCCGAGCAAGTTCGCAAGCACCGTGCTCTTGCCCGCGCCGCCCGGATTGGCCGCGGTGAGGAACGACGCGCCATTGGCGACGCACGTGAGCAAATACGCGCTCATCTCCACGTCGACCGTGCCCGCTTCGATGAGGTCGACGATGCTCAGCGTCCGGCCCCCGCGCTGGTTGAGGGAGTCGATCTCGCGAAGATTGCTGCGTTCGAGGGCGTCCATAGCATTTTGGATCCTGTCGGAGGCGCAACAGGCCAGCCGCGTACAACGGCCCTGACCCGCCTCCGCAGGGCATGTCCCTGCGGGGCACCGATTGGCAGCCAGAGAGGGCAGCACCACCTGTCTGGTGTTTTCCGCCGTCTGCGCCGCCCTTCGGGCGGCGCAGACGGCGGAAAAAGGGGCTGAGGGGGGGCCGTTTCTGGCCCTCAGTCTTCGCTCCGCAGGGGCAAGCCCTGCGGAGACGGGAGCGGCAGTTGTACGTGATTGAACGGCATTCATCCACAAGTCGGGCTTCACAGCCACCCCGTGTACTCCGCGAGCAGCCGCGCGTACTCGACGAAGTTCTCCCACGACACGTCGTGCGGCACGCCGTGGTCGCAGCCGGGGATGAAGCCGCCATCTTTGAGCAAGGGCGGGATGACGCGCTCCATCTCGCGCTTGATCACGTCGCCGCCTTTGGCGATTGCGCGCTTGTCGATGCCGCCGTGGTAGGCCATGCGTTTGCCGAAGCGCTGCCGGAACTCGACGATGTCGTTGTGCGCGGCGACCTCGATGGGGTGGCAGCAGTTGATGCCCACGTCGATCCAGATCGGGATCAGCTCGCCGATAAACCCGTCCGAATCCATGTCGACGACCGGGCAGCCCGCGGCCCGCGCCTCCGAAAGCCACCGCTCGTACGCGGGCACGAGGAACCGGTGCACCATGGCCGGCGAGATCATGCTGTGCCCCTTGTACGCCATGTCCTCAGAGATGCCGACGCAGTCGACCTCGATACGCTCCAGGATCGGCGCCATGGTCTGCGACACGAAGTCGGTCCAGAAGCGGCACATTTCATCGACAAACTTCGGATCGTCGGCCATGAGCACGCACAACCCCTCCATGCCGCACCATTCGCGGAGCTGCCAAAACGGGCCGTTGAAGTGGATCGTGACGAGGTAGTCGTGGCCCTTCATCTTCTCGCACCGCTCCTCGAAGTCGTCGGGGAAGCGGCCCGCGCCGGCCGGGTCGTAGCGCCATTTCATCTCGTCCCAGTCCGCGCGGTTCTCGACCGGGAACTTGTGCCACTTGCGCGTGACGAAATCCTTGGCCGCGCGGATGTACGTGTAGTCGTACTCGTCCGAGATCTCCGTGATCGCGCCCATCCAGTCCAGCACCACGTAGTGGCCGTCCTTGTGTTCGAGCACCTTCTCCTCGAACGTGGGGATCATCTTGAACGACACGCCATGCGAAATCGCCGGCTGCGTCTTCTCGGGCTGGATGCCGAGGATGCGGTTGATCTCAGCGCCCGGGCTCGCGTCCGCGGGCAGCCCCTCCTCGCGCCAGCGCTTGAGCGTCTTCTCGCGGCCGCCACCGGGGCGGAACGGAATCTTGTCAGGCTTGCCGAAACAGAGCGTCTCGCGGTAGCGTTCGCGTGGGTTCATGATCAGAGGCCAGAGGTCAGAGGTCAGAGGCGAGCGGTGGTGTCGTGAGATCGACTAGTCCCACTCCAGCAGCACCTTGATCGCGCCGTCCTTGTTGCCGTCCATCGCGGTGTCCATGGCTTGCGCGAGTTCGGTATGCGGGAAGCGGTGCGTGATGAGCGGGTCCACGTTCACCTGGCCGCTGAGGATCAGGTCGAACGCGACCGGGAAGTCGTCCCAGGCTTGGGTGCTGCCGGTGGAGGTGACCCTGAGCTGCTTGCGGTACATCTCCGCGAAAGGGAACACGAACTCGCTTTCGTGAGGCACGCCGAAGAAGAGCAGCTCGCCACGGGTTCTCGCAATGCGCACGCACTGGCGCTGCGTCTCCGGCTCGCCGACCGCCTCCACGACCACGTCGCAGAGTCTGCCATCGGTTAGTTCGGCCACGCGCTCGACCGTGTCGCATTCCGCTGCGTTGATCGTGTCCGTGGCGCCGACCTGTGCGGCCACGTCGAGCCGGTTCTGGATCGGGTCGGACACGATGATGCGCTCTGCGCCGCGCACGCGCATGAGTTGCGTCCAGAGCAGGCCGATGCCGCCCTGGCCCACGATGCCGACTGTTTTGCCTTCGACGTTCGACAGCTTCTTCGCGCCGTTGAGCACGGTGCCGAGCGGCTGTGCGATCACGAGCCGTTCGTCCCCGGTGGGCAACACAGCCGCGTTCGTCTCGGCTGCGATGAACTGGTCGAGGTACCCGTGCTGCCCACTGGGGATGGCGAGCACTTCGTCGCCTTCGCTGAAATGTGTCGACTTCGACTGCGTCACGATGCCGATGGTCTCATGCCAGGGGAAGCCCATGGGGTAGGGGTACTCTGTGCGCCCGGGCATGCCGAACCAAAACGGCCGGTCGCTGCCGCAGATGGTGTAGACCTTGGGGTGCACGAGAATTTGCCCGTCCTTGATCTCAGGCACGGGCAGGTCGTCGCGCACGTCGATTTGTCGGGGGCCGGTGAGGATGACGCCGAACATGTGCGGGGGAGTCCATACAGCAGGAAAGGGAAAGCGAAGGAGCGAGCATGATACCCCAGGAGATTGTGTTTGTCGATGTCCATGTGCCTCCTTGCCTGTAGTGCTCACGTCAGTGAGCCTCCCCACGCGGCTCCAGAGGCTCACTGACGTGAGCACTACAGGCACAGGCGCGGATGCTCGACTCAGAAGTCATCCCATCCCTTCCCCATGTTCCGCGGGGGATACTCCAGCCACAGCTCCCGAAGGTACTCACGACCGAACGATTCCAGATAGCCGTGGATGCTGGAGCATGTCCATTCGTCTGCCAGTTGCACGTATCCATGCTTGACTGGGTTGGCGTTGATGTAGTTGAGCGATGCATAGTAGTGTCTCTCACCACGAATCCGCCTGTCCCTGTATCGATACCAGACCTGCCGCCCGGGAGTTCCGTCTTCCCGGTTCCACTGCGTCGCCACTCCGCTATGGAGTTTTCGGACCATGATGCCGAAGGTCTTCAGCAACGGTACCCGGATGAGTAGGTGGTAGTGGTTGGGTAGGATTGCCCATCCGCTGATCTCCCCGCCCATCTCCAGGACACCCTCCAAGACGCCCTCCAGCACCGCGACGCGGCGATCTTCGGTCGCCATGATGTGACGATGCTCGTAGTTGGCAGCCACAATGGAGTACCATCCTTCGGGCCCGTCGAAGTGTGGCGGCGCGTGCCAAGGCAGTCGGTTCTTGCGGCGAAATTCGAGCAACTCTCGGCGTAACACTTCAGCCAAGTCCAACCGTCGGGTACCCGGAATACCGTCAAAGCTTCCGTGCAATGCAGCGTGTTGGGGGTATCTGAATCCCAACGGGATTCCGGATATCAGCCCAGGGTTCGCGAGCGAAGCTCGCAACCCTGGGTTTTGAGGCGCACAGCTTCGCTCCCCCCCCTCCATCCGCCCGCCCTGCAGGGCGGGCGGATGGAGGGGGGGGAAGTTCAATAGGACTGCCCTGGCCCCAGGGTAGCGGCCTGCGGCCGCTACCCTGGGCTAGAAGCCGGAAGCCCGTTGGGCTTCCAAACAGCCTTTCGTCAAGCGGAAATGCTGTCCATCGAACTCGCGCACATTCATGGGGCCAACGGCTGTTGCAATCGGCTGAAGTGTTACACTAATCACTGGTCACTGCTCACTGCTCAAGCATCCCCCCGCATCTGGCTCGTCAAGCTCTGGAACTGCTTTTGGAGCGCTTCGTTCTTGAACTCGCGCAGCGGAGGCAGCTTGAGTCGCATGAGCGCGTCGAAGCTGCGCCGGCCGCTAGTGATGAGCGATGCCACGTCGCTGCTGAGCTTGACGGTCTTGTACGTATTCTCAGCCGTGGCCAGTGTCTCCAAGACGCGCTCGTTCTCGCGCTCGATCATGCGCGCCTGCTGCGCGAGATACTCGGCGTAATACTCGGTCGCGCGCTTGGTGAGTAGGTTGGAGTTGATGTTGCCTCGCAACGCTTTGGCGTCGCCGCGGTGCTCGTCGATCAAGGCCTGCGCCTCCGCAATGTTCCTCTGCGCGCGCCGGCCCAGCTCCTTCAGCTTCGGGATATGCTCGCTGCGGATGGCGTGGATGAACTTCTTCTGCACGCGGTCCATCACCTTCACGAGCACCACGTACATGCCGTAGTACCGTTTTGCAGTGACCAAGTCTTCGCCGGTCTGCTCGGTCAGTTTCTGAAGCTGCTCCGTGACCCTCTTGATGTTGTCGAAGACCGCACACATGGAGATAAAGTCGTCGCCCGACACGGACGACAGCAGGCTCTCGATCGCGTCCGCGTCCAACTCCAGCCCAATCGCCTTCATCTGCTTGGCGAACTCGGCTTTCAATTCCACGATCTTCTTCTCCGCGTCCGCGATCTTCTTCTCTTCCGCGGAGATGAGTTTCGCATAGTCCTCCTTCGAACTGCACCACACCTTCTTCACCGCGGAGAGATCAGCTTCCTTGGGCGCGGACACTTGGTCCCGTCGATACTGGTTCAGCCGCTGCCGGCTCTCCTGCACCTCGCGGTCCAGCCGGCGAAGTTGCTTGCGGCAGTTGTCCAACCCCGACGTGCCGAGCGCAACGATGGCTTCGTCGAGCAACTCATCCATCGCGCGCTGGTTGGACTTTTGGTCCGCGCCGATCCACCTCTCCTTGGGCAAGCTCTCTTGCCGATCCATC
>JAJRTI010000741.1 GCA_024278415.1 Planctomycetota bacterium
CCCGGGCTGATCCAGCCGTCATCGACCCCCCCGCAGCGCCTCGGGTGCTCTTGCTCACCGCCAGGGGTGCGCAAGCCCGCACCCCTGGCGGTGAGCAACAAGAATCGCCTGATTTAGGTAACAGTATCGGGTACCATTCCCGGCTCTGTTCAGCCCGGGCAACCTTGCTGGCTGCAGGATGACGACAACATTCTGGTTCTCCCCCATGCCAGCAGTGGATTGCCTTCTCTGTTCCCGCAGATCTTGGTCAACGCGTACATCAAGCCTATGGCGGCGCCAAACAATCCACGCCCCACGGTGCCATTCCAGGCTAACATCAATGGCGCAGAGGCAATCTGGCAGGTCGCAGGGCTCTTTGGGGCGGCCTCCGGCTGGGACTACAAGAGCACCCCATCGTTCTGGGCCACCACCTTGGTCTACTGCTTCCAGGCCGGCTCATCTGTTGACGGCGATCCAGACGACACGGATCAGACGCAGTCGCGAGACAGAATACAGGCGGGCGAGCCAGTTGAAGCTCCCGAGTATGGGTGCACGGTTGTTAGCACCGTGAGTCTGAACACAAACATCAGTCTGATATACCTCGAGGCAATACGAGAGAATGTGCTACTTAGCCGTCCGCCCTGGAACAACTCGTGGAGCCCCACAGACATCGACCATGTTGTTGTGCACGAGGCAATCCATGCAGGTCGTGGCGATCGGTGGCACGCAAACGAAGGCATAATGACCCCCGTCCCCATATCACCTCCAGGCATCGCTCAAGACTGGCTGGATATCGCTACGATTGCCAAGCTTCGTAGCGTGCAGAAATGGTAAGGAGAAGGCCAAATGAAGGGCCGTGACATCGTTCTCGCCGCCTTTGGCATGGTGCTGCTAGTACCCGCAAGTAGCCATGGGCAGAGACGGCAGCCAAGGCTGCAACTAAACTCCTACGTAACAAGGGCGATTCTCTACGAACCGATCTACTTTCGCTTGGTCTGCCCCTTTGATCTAGGAGCCCAGCGTAGCTCCAAGATGGAGCTTGTCTTCCGCCAAGTGCCAACAGCGGCCGGTAAGAAGTGTAGCGTCCCCATACAGGATGGTACGATTGCGTGGAAAACGCCAGGCAAGAAGAGTGGCACTTGGGAATACGATATCGTCGTGCTCCTCGATATTCGTGTAAAACCGTCAGGCAAGCCGGCCTTCGTACTGGATCATCCTGGATCATACGAGGTCTGGGCAGAACAAGGTGCAGGAGGGGCCCGTACGAGGACGCTGCGCGTGGAGGTGGATCCCCCGCCAGAGGAGTTCATGCCGGCTGTTAAGGCCTACACGCGAATGGATGTAATTGTGTTTGGCCTTACAGGCAAGCCGTTCGGTGATGCGCTTGACAAAGCGCTGTGGCTTCTGAAGGAGTTCCCGCGAAGTCCGTACTCCTCCTGGCTCCGGCCTGCTGTGGGGGCTGCTTCCTTCAAGTCGGTATTCGACAAACACAATATTGGCGGCCCCGCTGGGGCATATCGAGCACTTTATGAGTATCTTGGCGCGGCGGCTGACAGGCCCGAACGGTCAGCTGTGAATGAGCAGGCATTGTTCCACCTTGCGTACGCTCAGGCCTTAGCGAAGGACTACGGGTTGAGCCTTGCCACAGCGGACAGAATGATTGCAAAGTATCCAGGCTCCCGACTGAGCCGACGAACAGCAAAACTCAAAGCCGAGATACTCGCCATGAAGGAATAACAGAGAGAATGGCTCAACAGATAAAGCCCCGCGTCACGAAGGTGTTACTGCCCGCTTGTATCGCCGCAGTCGCCATGGCTGCCCTGTTCAGCATCATCGTGCCGGCAGAACCTGGCTGCGGAGAGAGCCCCGGTGGCATGCTGCTCATGAGCACCCTCAATGAGCGCGCGAAGCATGCGGGGACTTATCCGCCTCCGGACGAATTGCTGCATGCCATCCAATCCCTTCGAACGGGCCAGGAATTCCTCCGGAAGTATCCATGCCAAAAGACGGGATCGAACACGTTCAGATCTGGTCGGCATTCCTTCATCTACAGGTTCCGAGCGCCGACGCAGCGGCCCATCATCGCTTGGCACACCGCGCCCCCTGTAGTGAGGCCAACCGTGTTGTGCATCTTCCTTGTGTCCTGGATTGTGTTTGCCGGATGGGCCTGGATCTGGGGCAAATGTAGGAAATAGGGGACACCTATTTATGGCCCTGCCTGCCGGCGCAAGGGCGGCGCCCGGGGGCGACAACATGGACGGGAGAAGAACTGAAAACGGCAGAATGGGTGACCCCACTCCGCCCCGCCCCGATGTACACGGATGTGGTGGCGAATAACTGGCTGCTGCCCGCCGGGACCGGCGGTGGCTATACTGATGCAACCGGCTTCATTCGGGATGAGTATAAGGAGGTGGACAACCTGTACTCCCCCAGTCCGGACAATCCGCAGTCGCCCCTTTCCGCGCTCTTGATCAGATGGACAAACCAGACCTATCGCGCAGGCCTTGCAACTTCTGCCCCATTGTACGGGAACTGCGGGGTTTTTGTGGAGCGCAATACAGTCCGCGAGTACATTGATCACGCGAGTATCCAATTCATGGGAAGGCAAGAGATCCATGAGCTTCCGTGAAATGCACGTCGGTCACGACAGCACGGTATCCATATGGGCGCTGCGGTTGTCTGTGTGCCTTGCGCTCGCCGCTACGCCGCCTCCTGCCTACGCGGATCTTGTCTCCGACTGGTGCCCTTTCCGCGACATGCAGAAGGAGGCCGATCTCCAAGTCATAGCCGTAGTGGAGCTGGTATCTTGTGAGGATGCCGACCTGCCGATCGCCGAACGCATGATGCGCAGGCAGCTCCGGTACCGAGCAGTGGTGTACCCGCTACACGTCTTCAAGGGGCAGTCCGAGAAGGTCGATTCGCGAAACGCGGAACGATGGGCGATAGAGGTGAGATTCACGTCGCGATCTGCATGGACCACCAGCACGCGCCTCGTGCCGCGGTTCGCGATACTTCCCGGATCCACGTACCTCATGTATCTCAAGAAACGCGCGGATGGTCTGTACGCTTTGGTTCACCCCCGGGTCGGCGCCATCCCGCTGGCCTCCTACGGAGGCGCGAGGCCCGCAAGGCCACCGGGCTCGATCGCCAAGGAGTTTGCCCGTACGCTACGCGACAAGCGCATGTCCGCCGATCTGCGGCAACGTCTCCTTAGGACGCTGATGAACTCGGACTTGCCAGAGGAGGTCAAGGCCGACCTCACCCGAGCATACGCGGCCTCAATGTACAAGGGGAAAGCGGGTACTCTCACAGCGAAACTGACGGTGACCCGAGTGCGTCTGATGGTCGGTGATGCGCTCGGTGTGACTATCCAGTTCAGGAATGCGAGCCCACTTCCTGTGGAGATGCAACCGCACGCGGACCGCCAGCAGAAGGGCAGCCCCCTATTCCTCGTCAGACGGCCGGACGGCACATCGGTCCAGTTGGTCTTGCGATCCGTGGCCGACGGCTTCGTCGTGCGCGGGATGACGCAAGTTGAGGCAGGCGAGTTCCTGGGCGTCACCGACGACGGCACACGCGCCCTCTTCGATACGCCGGGCGTCTACACTCTCAGAGCGGCCCTCTGGGACAGCAAGGGCGGCGAGGTCACGACGGAACCCGTCGACATAGACGTGCGGCCGCGTGGCGACGCTGTCGCAATGAGCTTGGCCGCGGTACGCATGCTGTGTGATCGGGCGCGACTACATGAGGTTCTAGGTCGATGGCCATCTGACCGCGCGCTCGAAGTCGCCCAGGAGGCGCAGGCTCTGTACGCGGGCTACCCCCGGGGCCGCAATGGCTGGCGAGTGGCCGGCGTGCTGTTCGTTAAGGCGACGGCGATCAGCCTACACGGGCAGTACGGAGAGGGAAAGGGCGATCGCGAGGCGGCATACAAGAATCGGGTGTATACTGACGCACGACAGACGCTGGAGGCTATACTGGACAGGAGCGTGTACGCGGCGGAACGCGAGGAGGCCTTCTTCTGGGGGAGCCTCCTGTGCCTGTATGCGCGTGAGAGCCGCCAAGCTGGCGCGATGTGCCGATCGCTCCTGGCTCAGTTCCCCGCTAGCGTCTATACCCCGGACGCGCGGGCAGTCATGGCCTTGGAGGAAGTCAAACGAGCGCAGCCCAAGAGGGCCAGCGGGAATGCCTTGGGCGACTTCTGAGCCCTTCCGCACTGAGGCCAGGCGCCCAAGGCTTCCAGGAACCAACAGTGGGCAATCTGGGGACATCATCCGGGGTAATCTGGGGTAATCTGGGGACATCATCCGCATTAAATGTCTTGACAACGTGACCGAGGCGCGTTGGCATCTCTGCATGCCCAGACTTGCACGAGTGGGGTCATTCCCGGAGTCCCGCACCACGCCTGCCTGTGCGTGCCGCACGCAGACAGGTGACCCAGCGCGGGAATCGTCGCCAGGAGACGTTCTTCTGCGATGAGGATTACCAAGCCTACTTGATAAAACTCGGATGATGTCCCCCCGATTAAGGCGATTAGGCAGGAGCGGACTGGCGCAAGCAGTTGATGCGCGGCGACGCTCCGGCCGGCCTGGACCTGATCCGTATGCGCACGCGCACGGGCCGCGGTTGGGCAGCGATTCGTTCTTGAGCAAACTCGAATCGGCCGTTGGCCGTCGCCTGCGCGCGTTGCCAGTCGGCCGGAGCCAAACTCAGTCAACCGCCACAGCGTTCCCCGTCTGCATCGCCTGGAACGCGGCCTCGAGCACGGCCAGGCCGGCCACGCCTTGCTCCGCGCCGATGACCGGCTCCTCCTCGCCCAGAATACACGCGACGAAGTGGTCGATCTCGCGCTGGAACCGGTGCGAACCAGGCAGGCCGGGATCGTCGAGCACGACCGGGTCGCCGCTGGCCGGGAGGAACTGGCTCGGCCCGCCGCCGTAGTCGATGACGCACGTGCCGTCCTCGCCGTAGACCTCGACCACGTTGAGGCATTTGCCCGCGAGGCCGTTGAGTTCGATGACGCCGCCCACACCGTCGACCGACTCGAGGAGCACGTTGCAGTTGCACACGTCTTCGATCTGTGCGCGCTCGCCCCGGCCGGCCCAGCCGCATACGGACTGCACTTCGCCCACGAGGAAGCGGAAGAGGTCGACCGAGTGCGCGCCGTTGTCGAGGAGGATGCCGCCGCGCAGGCGCGTCACGTCGTCGGGCACGCCGGTCCGGTAGCCGAAGCGGTTGCGGAAGGTGGTGAGTCGCCCCAGCTTGCCCTCGTCGATGAGTTGCTTCGCGCGCACGACCGGCTCGTGGAACCGGTGGCACACCGCGACGAGCAGGTGTCTGCCGGCCGCGGCCGCGGCGTCGGCCATGCGCTGGCCCGCGGCAAGGCTGTCCGCGAGCGGCTTCTCCGAGAACACGTGCACCCCGGCCTGGAGGGCCTCGACCGCGAGGTCCGCGTGGAACTTGGGCGGCGTCAGCAGGCTCACGCCGTCGAGCTGTTCCGCGTCGAGCATCTCCTTGAGATCGGTATACGCGTTCGCTCCGGCCTTCTCGGCCATGGCCTCGGCCTTGGCCGGGTCGACGTCGCACACCGCGACGACGTCGGCTTTATCGTTGTTTTGATACGCGGCCAGGTGGGCATGGGCGATGCCTCCGCAGGCGATGAATCCGATCCGGACTGGCGTGCTCATGAGGGGGTCCTCGTCTTGAGTGGCGTGACGACACAAAGGCTGCTCGGCGCCTGAACGCGCCGCATTCTACGCGGCCGGCCGCGGGGGTTCAAGGCGGCGCCGCGGCGACAGCCCCATTGCTGGGCCGGGCGAACCTGCTACAATGATAGCCTGAGGAAGTAGCTACCATGAAGGGCGCGATTCCTCCGGCAGGCATCTGTCGTGGCCAGCCAGCGCGCCCCTTCTACATTCATGGCAAGAGGAGAAGTCCATGAGTCGGTGTCCATCTGCGCTTTTGTTGGTGTGCATGCTCGTTGCGGGTCCAGCCCGGGCCGACTGGCCGCAGTTCCAAGGCCCTCATCGCACTGGCGTCTCCGACGAGACCGGCCTGGCTCGCGCATGGCCGGCCGGCGGCCCCAAGGTGCTGTGGACGGTCCGCGTCGGCAAGGGCTTCGCCGGCCCGGCCATCGCCGACGGCAAGGTCTACCTGCTCGACCGCGTCCCGGGCGAGAAAGACGTGTTGAGGTGCTTTGACTTGGCCTCGGGCAAGGAGGAGTGGACCCTGGATTGCGCAGCGCCCGGGTACACGAGGATGAAGCCTTACGATGGCTCGCGCAGCACACCGACCATCGCCGCCGGCCGTTTATACGCGGTGGGCCAGATGGGCGACGTGCTGTGCGTCGACCTGAAGACGCGCCAACTTGTGTGGCAGAAGAGCATGGTCCGCGACCTGGGCGGCGCGGTGCCGTACTGGGGCATCACCCAGTCGCCGTACATCTACAAGAACACGGTGCTGCTGACGGTCCAGTCGCCAAAGGTCTCCCTGGTCGCGCTCAACAAGGACAACGGCAACGTGGTGTGGCAGTCGGAGCCGCTGGTGGGCCGCGACACGTACGTCTCGCCCAGCGTCCACACGCTGTGCGGCGTGGACCAGATCGTCATCACGAGCGGGGCGAAGAGCAGGAGGGGCGTGGTGCTGAAGAAAGGCCAGACCGCCGGGATCGACGCGAACACGGGCAAGATTCTGTGGCAGTACGATGGCTGGCAGTGCAGCATCCCCATCCCGTTCGCGACGGCCGTAGGCGAGGACCGCGTGTTCCTGACCGGCGAGTATCGCGGCGGCTCGGCCATGATTCGACTCGCGAAGCAAGGCGACGCGTTCACCGTCACCGAGCTGTTCAAGACCAACGAGTTCGAGAGCCAGATTCATCAGCCCATCTTGTATAAGGGGCACATCTACGCGAACTGCAACGGCAACTTCCGGCACGATGGCATGACCTGCATGACGCTCGATGGGAAGATTCTGTGGAAAACGGGCCGCACGCCCAACTTCCAGCGCGGCAACCTGCTCATGGCCGGCGGGCTGGCCTACAACCTCGATGGCGCTTCCGGCGTGCTCCACCTGATCGAGCCCAACCCCGAAGGATACAAAGAGCTGGCCAAGGCCCCCATCTTCACCTCTGACGCGGCGAGCGCCGCGGCCAAAAACACACCGCGCGGCCGAGGCGGACGGCCGCGGCGCCGCGGGCCCAAGCCCATGATGTGGGCGTGCATGGCCCTCTCCGACGGCAAACTCGTGCTGCGCAGCCAGACCGAGATGAAGTGCCTGGACGTGAAGAACCCGTAGCTCGCGCCCACGGCATCGCCGAAGCCAAACGCCCCTGCGTGCGCCAGCCGCGCGCAGGGGCGTTTCCGTTCTGGATCGACCGGGTTCATCGCAGGGCGGCTTATCGCCCGTTTCTTCAAGGCGGCCGACAGGCGAAGCGGTGCGTCCGCCGTACGGCGGGAATCGCCCTGCTATCAGCCAGCGGCATCGGCCGCTCAGATCAGCAAACCTCCGAGGGCCTCCCCTGCATGCCCTCCGAGCGACTTGCAAAACGCCAATAGGCCGAGGCCTCGCGCCTAACATCATGCATGGCGGAGGTGCCGAACGCGGCGCCGCCGAGATGAGAGCGCAGGAGCGCTCCGCTTGTAGTGGCGACCGTTAGGGCGCCCTCTGCGCCGATGGCGATTCGCCACCCGAGCGGAAGGCCCTCACGGGCCTACTACAAACGCGACGTCGCCAGCTTTCGGCGCCCCAGCACAGGTAGGACAACTGGGGTTTTGCAAGTGGCTCCTCCGCTTGAATCGGCCCACGCGTCTCCCTATCATGGCGCTTTCGCCAATGACGCCGGCGCGGCCGCGCGCTGCACGTAATGCCTACAACACCCATGGAACGCCCATGCGCTTCGTCTTCATCATGATCGACACGTTGCGAGCCGACTTCCTCGGCTGCTACGGGGATCGCAACGGGTACACGCCGGAGCTGGACGCGCTCGCGGCCGAGTCGTTCGTGTTCGACAACGCCTACCTCTCCAGCTTCCCCACCGTGCCCAACCGCGAGGACATCTTCACGGGCCGCTACGGCTTCCCGCACCACGGCTGGGGCCCGCTGCCAGCGGACGCGGTGACGATGGCCGAAATCTTTACCGACGCCGGCTACCTCACTCAGCTTATCACCGACACGCCCCACCTCATCGGCCGGCAGTACGGGTATCAGCGCGGCTTCCAGGCGTACCATTGGATCCGCGGGCACGAGAACGACGTGTACCTCACGCGCTACAACCATCCGTTCGAGCAGATGATGCCGTACGACAAAACGCGGATGGACGAGCTGTACTTCCGCAACATCCCACACCCCAAGCTCGACGGCCATCCGCTCGTGGACTTCCACTTCTGGATCAACCGGGAGCGCCTCACCGAAGAGCAGAAGTATTTCGTCGCCACGACCGCGCAAGACACGAGCCAGTGGATCGAGGACAACTACAAGTGCGACGATCTTGTGCTGTGGGTCGACACCTTCGAGTGCCACGAGCCCTTCGCTCCGCCGGAGTACTACGTCGAACGCTTCGATCCAGGCTACAAGGGCGACCCCATGTACTACCCCGACGACGGCCCGGCGGACAAGTACACCAAAGCCGAGTTGCGCAACATGCGCGCACGATTCGCGGGCGAGGTCGCGCTCACGAGCAAGTGGGTGGGCTATATCGTGCGCAAGCTCCAGGACGTGGGCATCTACGACGACACGATGGTCGTGGTGACCGCGGACCACGGCACGTACCTCGGCGAGCACAACCGCACCGGCAAGTTCCTGCTCGACGACGAGCAGAACATCGCGCCCTGGCCGCAGTATGACGAGGTGCACAAGGTCCCGCTCATCATCAAGATGCCAGGGCAGACGAAGGGCAAGCGCGTGAAGCAGATGGTACAGCCGGTGGACTTCCTGCCCACCCTGCTCGACCTGGCGAAGAAGAAGGTCGATCTCGCGTTTGAGGGCCACTCGCTGAAGCCCATCTTCGAGGGCTCGCGCACGAAGTGGCCCCGGGACTACGCGTACGGCGGCTTTAGCATTCGCGACTATGAGCCGAACTTCTGGACCATGGTCACCGGCAAGGGCTGGTGCATGAATACGGGCGGGTCCGCGGACGACGCGCCGGAATTGTTCAACCTGAAGGCCGATCCCGGACAGCGCAAAGACGTGTACAAACAAAACAGATCCATCGCGCGGAAAATGGGCCTGGCCTACGTGGAGTTCCTCGAGTCGTGCGGCGCGGCCCCAGAGAAACTGGAGTTAGTGGCGCGGAAGTTCGCGTAGCCGCGGCCTAGGCCCAACGCCTTCTTGACAACCTCAGCGGCCGCGCGCTAATCTAACCGTCGCGGTGATGCCTCAGCCGAGCGAGACAACATCCCTTCCCTCGCGTAGAGCCAATGAAAGCGAAACTGACGATCATCAAAGGAGAGGACCAAGGGCTTGAGATCTTCGTGGATGACGGAGAGTCGGTGGTGCTGGGCCGAAGCCGATCGGCCGACGTGAAGATCGGAGACGCTGAAATCTCGCGGCGCCATTGCGAAATACGCAACACGGGCAAGGGCCTGGTGCTCAGGGACTTGGGCAGCTCGAACGGCACCTACCTCAACCGAAAGCGCACCGAGAAGGCAACCCTGATCGACCAAGACACGTTCCGAATCGGTTCAACCACCATCGCCGTTACCGCGGACGCGGACGCGGAGTCCAGCGCGGCCATCATCCCCGATCGCGGCATGATGGGTGAATTCGACGACTTCCTCGATGGTGCGGCGGGCCCGGACATTAAGAAAGCGCTGCCTCCCAGCCGCCCCAGCCGGAGTGGCGGCCGCAACGCCCAGGAAAGCGACGTGGTGGACGTGCCCGAAGACCTGCTGGAGTCCACGCGAGAGCCGCCAGGCGCCTCCAATGGCTACTGCGCGTTCGAGGACGACTCGGACATGGAGAGCCCAGACGAAGGCAAATCAGACCGCGCATCGGACGTCGGTCCGGACGCGGCGGCCGCGTCCGAGCCGGTCACGTCCGAGTCGGTCATCGCCACGGACCTCATCGTGGGCACCACCATCGCTGGCTGCCGTGTCGAGCAACGGCTGCGGGACATCGACACGTGCATCGTGTTCAGGGGCACGCAGGAGTCGATCGGCCGGCCGCTGACGCTCTACCTGCTGCGCCCTCACATCGCCGCCGACCCCGACGAGCGCCGGCGTTTCCTCCACGCCGCACGCGCGGCCGGCCGCGTGTACCACCCCAACGTGGTGCACATCTACGACGCGGTCGAAACCGACGAATGGGTCTGCATGCTCATGGAGTACGTCGAGGGTTACACGGCTGAGGACCTCATGGGCCAGTGGGTGCGAGAAGGCAAGTTTGAGTTGAAGCGCGCGGTCGATATCGTGAGGCAACTCTCCATGGCCCTTGGCGCCGCGCACGCGCAAGGCGTCATCCACCGCAACGTGCGCCCGGCGAATGTGCTCTTGACCCCGGAGGGCCTCGCAAAACTCAGCGGCCTCGGCATGGCGCGCTGGCTCGACCAACCCAGCAGCGCGGCCACCACGCCCTTGCGCCCCACCGTGGGCGACGTGCACTACTGCGCACCCGAGCAAGTCGCCGGCCGGCCCGACGTGGACCACCGCGCGGACATTTATGCACTCGGCGCAACGCTCTTCGCTCTCGTCACGGGCCGCGCGCCCTTCGAAGCCTCCCCCGGCGCCGACCTGGCGCGCATGGCGACCGCGCAAGAGCCGCCCTCGCCCATGGCCCTCAATCCCGAAGTGCCGCGCGAGCTGTGCGCAGTCATCCAGAAAGCCATGGTGCGCGCCCCAGAGAAGCGGTTCCAGTCGGCGCAGCAGATGCAGGAGGCTATCGAGGCCGTCGAAAGGGAGATGTAGGGAGACAGGCGCCACGCCATGATCCACACCCTACGCCAACTCCTCACCCCGCCCGATCCGTCCTTCGACCCGCGCGCGAAACGACGGCTTCGGCGCTTTTCCGACCAACTGCCCGAAGGAGCGCGAGTGCTGGACCTGGGGTGCGGGGATCGCCTGGGCCTCCCCCACGCGGTCGGCATCGACGTAGCAGCCTCGCCGGCCACCGCCTGCGTGGGCGACGGCCACCGCCTGCCATTCCCAGACGAGACGTTCGACGCGGTGCTGAGCTTCGCCGTGCTGGAACACGTGGCCGACCCGGCGCAAGTGGTGCGCGAAGCCGCACGCGTGCTGAAGCCCGGGGGCTGCGTCTACATCGTCGTGCCCTTCTTGCAGGGGTATCACCCGGCCTGCGGCTCGGACGCGGACTACTGGCGGTTTTCGGAAGCCGGGTTGTGCCGGCTTTGCGCGGGCTTCGAGCGCATCGACAGCGGCGTCGCGACCGGGCCCATGTCGAGCCTCGCGTGGGTGCTGCGGGAGATCGCCGCGGCGCCGTTCTTCCACTGGCGCTACGGCGTCAAACCTGTGCGCTTCATCGCCGGCTGGCTCACCGCGATCGTGAAGCTCTTGGACGCGGCCGCGGTCTATTTCCCCGGCGCACACCGGGTCGCGTCGAGCGTGTACATCGTGGGGCGCAAGGCGTAGTCCATCCTGAGCAAGCGGCGACCCCCCACAAAGAAGCGATCGAGGGGTGATGAGCAGGATGGCCACACGGGGCCCCTACTCCATCTCCAGAACAATCTTGAACGCCTCTTTCCTCCTGAGCATATCGAACCCCTCGCGGATGCGGGAGAGCGGGAGCGTGTGCGAGTAGAACCATTTCAGGTCTAGCAGCTTGAGCCGCACGCAGTCGACCAGGTACGCGTGGGCCACGTCCTCTCCTGTTTGGCCCCGCGCAAGGCGGTCATCCGGGATGCGGCTCGCCAGAGGATCATCGGGGGCGTACGTGGCGTAGCCGGCGATCTTCCCCCCGGCCCGCAGGCCGGAAGCGCACGCGGCCGCGAACGCCGCGTCGCCGGTCGTATCGATCATGAAGTCGGCGCCGCCGTCGGTCAGCGTCCGGATTCGCGCGGCGACATCCTCGTTGGCGCTGTTCACGACGTTATCTGCGCCGACCACGTCCCGCGCGTACGCCAGCGGCGCGTCGCGGCGGCCCACGACGGTCACCGGATGGGCACCGAGGATCTTGGCCAATCGGCACAGGGCCAGGCCCACCGCGCCCGAGCCGAGAATCGCCAGCGACTTGTAAAGCCCCACGCCCACGCTCTCCAGGTAGCCCGCGGTCTCCTTCAAGGTGATCGTCATGGTCCAGTCGCCGGGCGTCACTCCCGGCAAGTCCGGCACACCCAGTTGGTAGCGCGTGTAGGGGTTGACCTCCGCGTCCGGGCGGTGCGCCTTGAGCGCGGCCGCGTCGGTGACGAGAC
>JAJRTI010000742.1 GCA_024278415.1 Planctomycetota bacterium
CTCATCATCTCGCTCCGTTGTGTCGAGGAGTTCTTCCTCCCGCGCATGAAGCGCATCATCGACCTCGTGCACGAAGGCGGCGGGTACGCGTTCCACCACAGCGACGGAGCGTGCCGCGCGAACATCCCCAACATGATCTCCATCGGCATGGACGTGCTCGACCCGGTGCAGTGGCGCTGCGCGGGCATGGAGCGCGAGGGCCTCAAGGCCGACTTCGGCGACCGGGTCGTGTTCCACGGCGCGATGGACAACCAGTTCACGCTCGTGCGCGGCTCGGTCGAGGCCGTGCGCCAGGAGGTCGAGGACAACATCCGCATCCTGGGGCCGCACTACATCCTCGGCCCGTGCCACAACCTCCAGGTCGTCAGCCCGCCGGAGAACATCGTCGCCATGTATGAAGCGGGGTACAAGATGGGGCGGCTCTAAGGGTGCGGTGGGCGCAGAGCCCGTAGCCGCATTCGCCAGAATGCGGGCAATCTGGAGTGCGGCGGCTTGACGCCGCTTTGGCTTGCGCCAGCATGCGGGGGCGAGCGATCTGTGAGCCGCTCGCCAGTCCGCCGCCCGCGTCGACCAGACGTCACCGCGGCTCAAGCGTGATGCCCGTATACTGCGCGCACGTGGCCGACGTGGCCTCCAGCCGCACGACGGCCTGCGTCTGCTCGGCGACGCGGAACTCCAGCCACGCGCGTTGCCACTGAAAACTCGCCTCCAGTTCGGCCTGAGCCAGGACGCGGCCCCCGTCTGCCGCTACGACGCTCACGCGCGCAACTTTGCCCGGCCGATGTCGCGCGTCCATCCGGGCCGGGTCGTAGGCGCGATAGAACACGCCTAGGCGATACGAGCCGGGGGCAAGCCGGCACTCGGCCGACTGCCAGCGACTTGCGTCGCGGCATTCGACCAGGCACCCGCCCGGCGCGACCGCACAGCCGGACGATGCGCGCACCTCGAACGCGACGCCGTCGGCCTCCTGCTTCGGATAGCGCCGCACGAGCAAGCGCTCGTCGTCCTCGACGCGGGCGACGATGAAGCGGCCCTGGATGCCGTGGGGGCCCTCTTTCACCACGACCACGTCCAGCGGCCGCACGGTTTTCGTGAAGCGCTGCCCCAGCGCGTAGAGCGTATCGACGCGGCGGTTTTTCACGAAGCTCCCGTCGCCCTTGGCGACGACACCGGCAGGCCTGTAGTGAGCGGCAGAGCCGATGGCGCGCCAATGCTTGGGCGCGTCGCCCGCGGCCGCGGCCAGGTCGCCGTTGGCGATCAAGCTGGCCGAAGGGGCCCACTTCAGGTAATCGGCCGGCGGCCAAGTGATTGCCGTGTTGGCCGGCGCGGGCTTGAATGGCTGCACACCGCCTTCGAGGTGGATAGCGACGTAGTCCAGCTCCACGCCGTCGTCGCCATCCACTGACAGCCAGATCGCGCGGCCGATGACGGCGGCGCGCGGGTCGAGAGGCGCGCTCACGCGCACACCTTCCGCGAGCGGGATCCACGCCCGCGTTTTGGGATCGAACCACGCGACCTTCGCAGGTTTGGACGCGGCCACTTCCACGGTCGCGGACTTGATGGCGCCCGCATCGCCCACGCCGCATTCCAGCACGATTGGTCTGCCGCTCCTGAGAACTTGCCCATCGGCCGCGGCGATGAGCCCGTACTCGTCGCGCACGCGAATGGCTTCGAGGTCGAAGTGGTTCTCGTCCGGGCGGTTCTGCTTGTTGTAGTCGGGCTGGCTCGTGGTGATGGGCGTGAGGCCCTCGCCCGGCGCGTACGCCTCGCCCGTGGCGCGATAGCCGCGGAGGTAGTAGGGGTTGGCCGACAGGCCGATGCCGCGGAAGATCGCGCGCAGCGCGTTGAGCGCGGCCGTGGAGCCGTCCGTGGTCGGATGCACGGTGTCGCGCCAGGTGCAAGTGTTCTGCTCGTCGAGCGCCATGAGCGCGCTGAAGACGTCGCCGAACGGCACGCGGTTCTCGGCGCAGAACTCGGCGAGATCCTTCGCGCGCACGGCCACGCGGCGGTTGTGGCTTGGATGGGAGCCGCCCTTGGCCGCGTCCATGAGCGGCACGCCGCTCAGGAAGATCGGCTGCGCTCCCAGCACCCGGGTTCGGTCGAGCATCTCCTTCAGGTTCGCCTTGAACCGATCCGACGTGTAGCCAGTGTCGTTGACCGAATACATGAAGCACACGTAGTCCGGACGCTGGGCCGCGACGCGCGTGCGCCAGCCGGCTTCGATCGCGTAGTCTCTGCCCTCGAAGTCCTCCGCGGCCGGCTCGGTGATCCAGATGTTGGTCTTGCGTTCCTTGTAGCTCACGACCTCAATGCGGTCGATGGTGTACTCGTGCTTGCCGAGCCGAATTCTCTGGCCGGGGTAGGGCCCGGCATGCCAGCCGACCTTCTCGCCATGAACCACTTTCTCGCCCTTGGCCGCGCTCGCGAGACCGGTGCGGTACGCCTTGAGCAAATGCCGCGTGTTCGTGCCGCCGACCGCGGTGTTGATGACGCGGATCGGCATCTCCCACGACAGCATCTGCGGGTAGTCGATCGCGCCCACGCGGCCGCAGGTCTGCGAATCGCCGGTGAACACGACGCGCGGCATGACGTTCACGTCGACCGTGAGCGCGGCCGCGAAGACGGGCGCGGCAAGCGCGGCGAGGTATGCAACTGCGATTAGCTTCATTGTCGTCTCCAAGTGGCGGCCATTGGTCAACTGTCGCTCGTCATTCGCACGGTCGCGGGTTCGTAGTGAGGCGCGTGGCGGCCTCCTCTGAGATAGCCCCGACCGCCTAAAGGCGGGACTCCAAACAGGGCCATTCGGTTCCCTCTGCATCCGTGGGTCCGCTCTGCCATCCGTGGGACTTCTCCGACTATGTCAGCAGCCCCGCTCCTCGATCCTGAAGCGCCGTTCGCAGTTCGCCCCCGCAGAGGTCGGTGGGCAACGCGTCGGTCGCGGCCGCCCACGCCGCGGCGAGCCCGGCCGCCTGGCCCATGCCCATGCACGTGCCGGTGACGCGGTAGGATGCGTGGGCTTCGTGGCTGCCCGAGATGCAGCGCCCGGCCACGAGCAGGCCCTCCACGTCCTGCGGCAGCAGGCAGCGGTAGGGGATCTCGTACGCCTTCATCTTCGCGCCGTGGCCGGAGGGGATGCCCGCGCCGGGGGCCGGCTCGTGGATGTCCACGCCGAAACCGCAAAACGTGACCGCGTCGTCGAACCGCCGGCCCGCGGCGAGATCGTCCAGCGTGAGCCGATACCGGCCGCAGATGCGCCGCGTCTCGCGAATGCCCAGCGTCGGCGCGGTGCGGAGCAAGCGAATGTTCTCCAAGCCCGGCGTGTGCCGCCAGACCTCCACCAGCTCCTTGGCTTGCACGCGCGCGGCCGCGATGCCCTGAGTCACGTCCCGCGGGTCGAGGCCGTTGAGACGGTACACGTGCGTGGCTTGCACGACCGCGCTGTCGCCGAGCGGAGTGAGGATGATCGCCGGGCAGTAGCCCACCCGGCCGAACGGCAGCTCCACGTCGAGGCCGTGCTGCTCGATAGCCGCGACCATGGTGTCATACGTCTCGGGCGAGCTGCTCTGCTCGTATGTGCCGACGCGGTCGATCTCGAACATGAGTGTCATGGGTTGCATGAGCCCGTCCGCGAGCCGGCCCAGTTCGTACGGCGCGCCCGCGCGGGCCGCCACGTCGCCGTCGCCTGTGCAATCCACCACGACCTTCGCGAGCACGGCCTCCCTCCCTGCTTTGCTCTCGACGATCGCGCCGCGCACGCGTCCGTTTTCGACAATCGTGTCGGTCATGAGCACGTGATACCAATACTCGACGCCCGCGTCGGCCATCATGGCTTCGAGCGTGCGCCTCATGGTCTCCACGTCGAAGGTGGCGCGCCGCGGATGGGGCCGCCAAGCGCCGCCC
>JAJRTI010000743.1 GCA_024278415.1 Planctomycetota bacterium
AATACGCAATACGCAATACGCAATACGGAACAGCGAAGCTGCCCTCCACACGCCACGTCTTGCCTCTGATCCATGACAGCCAGAAGCCTTGGGCTGCGGGCGAAGCCCGCTTTGTCAGGAGCCTTTTATACGCAAACGCTCTGGAAGGCGCAACCGCGGCTTGAAGGAGACCGCGTCTGGCACTATCATAGAATGTTTGACGATACCCACGTCCAGCGCCGCGAAGAGCAGGCGCCGGACATAGGCGATGTGCGGATGACGGCAGTGACACACGATCTCAACGAAGCCCAACGCAGGGTCGCCCGTACGATCCGGCGCATGCCTCTGCTGTTCCACGATGACCACCTGGTCGCGGTTGACAAGCCTTCGGGTTTGGCTGTCGTGCCGGAGCGGTTCGACACCAACGCTGCGACGCTGCGCGGCGAACTGGCGCAGCGGCTGCGGCGGGAGGGTGCGCTGGGGGCAGACGGGCTGCTCTACGTGGTGCACCGCATCGACAAGGGCACGTCGGGCGTGGTCGTGTTCGCCAAGGACACGGAGACGCACCGGGCCATGAGCCGGCAGTTTGCCGCACGCGAAGTGAAGAAGCTCTACCACGCGATCGTCAACGGCGAAGTGCCGACCGATGCGGGCAACATCGACTTGCCGATTGGGCTGGCTCCCGGGGGCCGGGGGCGCATGGTCGTGCGCAAGCGCAAGGGCCGGGACAGCCAGACGGACTTCGAGGTGCTCGGCCGGTTCATTTTCTACACACACGTCGCGCTCCGGCCGCACACGGGCCGGCAGCACCAGCTTCGCGTGCACATGAAGGCCCTCGGCCACGCCATCGTCGGCGACGCGTTGTACGGCGACGGCAAGGGCATCCTCCTGTCCGAACTGAAGCGCAGCTACCGATTCAAGAAGGGCGAGGATGAGAAGCCCCTCCTCGGCCGGCTCGCACTGCACGCGCAGCGGATCGAGTTCGAGCATCCCCACACCGGCGAGAGCGTCGCCATCGAGTCCGATCTCCCCAAGGATTTTCGGACCACGCTTCGGAACCTCGAACGTTTCCTGCGGAAGTAGACGTGCGCGACTGCCGCACTGGAGGCCTGCTTTGAGCGACTCGATTGCTGAGCCCATCTACGACCTGCACGCGCACACGCGCGTGAGCCGCTGCTCCGACGACGACTGGACCGTTGACCGTGCGATCGACCGGGCGATGGAGGTGGGCTTGGCCGGCCTGGCCATCACCGACCATCTGATGCCCTATACGGACTTCGGTGAGTTGTTGGACAGCAACCATCGGTTCATCGCGCACGGCCGGGGCCGGGGCTATCCCGTCTGGTCGTCGGTCGAGGTGGAGGTCTTCAACGACCGCGGGGATCTGAACATGTCGAGCGCGCAGGCCGAGCAACTGGACTTCGTGATGGCCGCGTGGGGGCACGTGCACCAGAAGCACGTCGAGTTGCCGGCCGGGCGCACGTTGGGGGCGCTGTTCGACTTCCTGCACAAGGTGGCGCTGGCGCTGTGCGAGGATACGCGCGTGAAGGTGATCGCGCATCCGTGGCAAACCCCTTCGCGTTGGAGCGAGCAATGGGGGTTCCCCGCATATGGCGCGGGTGACGTGCCGGAGGGCATGCTTGCCGAGCTAGGGCGCGCCGCCCTGGCCACGGAGACGGTGCTGGAACTCAACATGGCTCACGTGGGCAAGCCGGACAAAGAGGCGTCGGAGTTGTTCGAGAAGCAGCAGCGGTTGCTGCGCGTCTGCCGGCCCTTGGGCTGCACGTTCTCCATTGGCGGCGATTCCCACCGCGCGCCTGACATGCTGCGGGCGCCTCGGTTCGCGCCGTTCCTCTCGGCGGTCGGTCTCGCGGCTGGCGACATCTGGGCGCCGGCCCTACCGGTGTGAGCGGGCTTCCTTCGTGGGGTACGCGGGTGGGCGCCAGAACGCGCAAGGCCCGCGGGCAGCGTCAACTGCCGCGGGCCTTGGGGAAGCGTCTTACGGAGGAAGCGGGGTCTCAGTCGAGATCCTGGTATGTGCGGAACCAGTGCACTCGGCGGGTTGCGACGCGCCAGTCGCGCTTGGGCTCGTCCGGCTTCAGCCACTCCACGTGGCCGTCGCAGAAGACCGCGTTCACGCCGTAGTTGTGGATGCCCACGTTGCTGCTGTAATCGAACCTCGTGAAGACCGCGTATTTGTAGTTGCCGCCTGATGGTGTTTGGCCACACGGCGTGCCGTCCTTGGCCCGGTTCTGGTACGGGTCTCGCACGTTGTAAGGCGTCATGTTGGGATCGAGCCGGTTGGCGTTCACATACCGGGTATCCCATGCGAAGACCATCTCGTTCGCGGTCTTGGCGATGCCGGTGCTGCGGGTGCGGAACGCGTACCAATTGATCGCGTAGTCGGCGGAATACACCTCGCCACGGGCGGCGGTCATACCGCACACGTTGCGCCGCCAGGGCTTGGTCTGTGCGGGGCAGTGGAACACCTCGGTGCCTTCCGTGTAAGGCGTGAGCATCTCATACCAGAAGACGTCGTAGCACGTACTGGCCTGGGAGTTGCCGCAGTCGTTCTTCCAGATGGTCCAGTCCGAGTTATCGGAGATGTACATC
>JAJRTI010000744.1 GCA_024278415.1 Planctomycetota bacterium
GGCCTGCGGCCGCAACCCTGGGCTAGAAGCCGGAAGCCCGTTGGGCTTCCAAACAGCGTTGCGTCAAGCGGAAATGCTGTCCATCGAACTCGCGCACGTTCATGGGGCCAACGGCTGTTGCAATCGGCTGAAGTGTTACCGAAACTGAAACTCCAGAATGCAACGCGTAGGGATACGTACAATCAGACCTACACCCGAAGATATCGAAGTTTCTTTGCACTTTTCACCAGGCGACCTGCGTCAGTCGCGTGATAGCAGCTTCTTCGCGGTGGCCGTGGGCATGGGAATCTGAGATCCCAAGGAGGCAATGCCGCGCCGCTGACGTGCGCAAATAGCGTTCGACACCCGCGGGGCGGCTCCGCCATCCGTGGAATTCCTCCGATCTCTTTGGCTGCGGCCAGAAGCCGTGCTAGGCAATCTGCGGATGATCTCTTGATTGGGTTGCGGGGGAAGCCCGCTTGGTGGATTAGGGATGAGGGATCAGAAGTGGCCTCCGCATTCCTCGCGACGCGTCCCACCCCAAGCGCCCGTCAGAACCCCACTTCCGTGATGCTATTCCACAGGTTGCTCGTGTTGCCGTAGCAGGTGATTCGGACGTGTCGGGCGGTTTCGGGCTTCTTCAGCGTGTACGCCTCCAGCTTGGCGCTCTTGCCGTTGGACTGGCCCTCGAAGATGTCGCGCCACTTGAGGCCGTCGCTGGAGACGCTGATCTTGAAGCGCGTCCGGCGCTTGTCGCCGTTGTACCAGGCGATGCGGACCGCGGCGATCTGCCGCGGCTTGCCGAAGTCGAACGCGATCCACTCTTCCGAGCCGTTCGCAGACCATCGGGTCTCAAGGTCTCCGTCCAGCACGTTCTTGGGCGCGTTGCCATCGTCCCGGCTCGCGGTGACGGTGATGCCGCGAACGATCGCCGGCTTGGGCTTGCGATGCCGCTTCGCCGTGCCGCCGCGTGGGACCTTGTGCAGAAAGCGGACGAGATAGACCGACGCCGCGCCGCGCGGCTTGCCGGTCACGGTGATTCGGGTCGTGCCGGGAACAGCGGCCGCGGCTTCGATGTTCACGTCGCTCCCCGCGTCCGCTTTCGCCTCGACCACGGGTGGCGACTTCGTGTCTTTGGGCAGCGTCACCGTGTACGTGAACACCCTGGGCGAGAAACCGGATAACGGCGCTTCGTCTACGGTGACGCCGGAGAGGCTGGGGGACTTGGCGGCATCCAATTTCCAGGAGTCGAGCGGGATCACTGCCGGCAACGCGGCCGGCGCGGGCTCGAAGTCGTACGCGGGCACAAAGAGCGCGGCGATGGTGACATCCTTGGTCTTCGGCAGATGCACCGCGAGCTTCTTCATGCCCTTGTTCGGATTCTGGATGTCCGGGTTCGGCGACGTGGGCAGCGGCTTGGCGTCCATGACCACGAACTTCGCATTGGCTGGCGCGAGCAGGTAGGCGTAGCACTTCTTGCCGTTCCGTTCGAGGATCGCCCGGCGCCCGTCCTTGGACACCGCGCACGCCATCCCCACATCGGAGTGGGCGAACCACCAGATGTCATTCGCTTTGAGCCCCTTGATCTCGTCTTGCACGAGAAACGCGCGACGGTACTTGAAGAGCCGATACCCGCGCTTGACGGACACCGCGTAGCGGGGATACGCGTGGGTGAGGTCGGCGATGGCGAACACATCCTTGGGCGACGACTCGAAGCGCACGATCTTGGATCGGCCTCTGGGGTCTTGGCAGTATCCCTTGCCGGGATCGAAGACGAGCGTGTTGTGGCCTTCCTCGCGGATACGATAGAAGCTCCACCTGGGTAGGTGGTTCTGGTGCCTGAGATACGTCTGCCGCTCCGTGCCGAGGTCGATGAACCATTTTTCGCCAAGGCCGTAGAAGATGAAGCTGCCCAAATCCTGATGCGCGTGCGCGACTCCGTTCCTGCCGCATTTCACGCCCGCGAAGAGCGCGTTGCGGTCCGTCCACGAGCTGCGCATGGTCGCGACCTCGGTCTCGCGGAAATACTTGTCGAGCTTCACGTCTTGGATCGCGAGGTCGCTCTTGAAGGGCTGGTAGTAGAGGATGTCGTAGAGCGACCCGCGGGAATGCTCTTCCTGGAAGCGCAGGTAAAGCGGGTTGTGGAAGCGCGCGGCCAGATAGAAGAAGCCCCAGTGTTGGTACGTGCCGCGGCCGGAGCCTGAGTCCGCGAAGTTGTAGATGCTGCCGAGGGGGCTCGTCAGGTAAATGGGAAAGTCGCCGGCCATGGCGAAGCCCGTTCCCTTCAGCGCGTTCACGAACCCAAAGTCTGTGCCGAACGCGGTTTCGAGCCCGCGCAGATACGCGAGGAAGTAGCGCATGGAGTAGCCCCAGTAGCCCACGCCTTCCCACCACGCGCCATCGGGTTCGAAGTGCGGGAGCGGGATCTGGATGTACTGGAAGGCCGCGTGGAGAATCTCGCCGCACTCCTTGGGCATCTCGTCGAGCAGAGCCATCGCAGCCAGCGACGAGCCGCCGTTGCACACGAAGTTCCAGTTGTTCGTCACCTTGCGCCAGCCTTGCATGCCTTCCGCCGGCAGGCCCATGTACGCCGCGTACGAGAGCCGAAGCCCATGCCGCCATATGCCGTCGCGGATCGTCTTGCGCTGGGCCTCGGTTAGGCCGTTGTAGAACCAGTCGTACCCGATGCCCATCGCGTGCATCATCTCCGCGGTGTCGAGGTAGTGGCGCGGGTTCCAGTCTTTGAAGGCCACGACCGCGGCCATCTCCTTCCACGCGCGGTCGAGCCACTTGCGGTCGCCGGTCATGCGGTACATGAAGCCCCAGTGATACATGCGGTCGCATTCGTCGCGTGAAACGGACAGGAGCCGGCGGCCGTCGGGCAGCTCGTACTTGCGCACCGGCCGGCGATAGAGGCTCTCCGCCCGGCGCTTCGCGTTCCCATACCACGCCTGGCCGCGCGGGTCGGTCGTGACGAACTTCTTGATCCGTGGCAGATCCTCGTCGAGCAGAATCAGCCGCGGATGGTCTCGCCGTAGTTTGGCGAGGAAGCCTCCCATGGCCGGCTCTTGGACGTACTTCTGCACCTTGATCGTCGGCCGATAAGGCTTGTCGCTGAAGGAGAAGTCGAGCGCGTCGAGCACCCACACCGATTCGTCGGTCGGCTTCTGGTTCCATCCGCTCGCAGTGAATCGAATGCGGTCGATCTTGTGCCACCCTGCCGGCGACCGCGTGCGGCCAAAGGACTGGAAGTGGAACTCGAGGCGCTTCCAGCCGGTCCAGTCCACCTTGACCTTCTTCGAGAAGTAGGCGAAGACTCCCTTCTGGCGCCTCGACTCGATGATGATCATGAACGTCTCGCGGCCGGCGAGGTTGGAGTGGAGCCAGAAGGACATGGTGTTGAACGCGGACAGATCGCGGGGCGCTTTCAAGCACTCCATGGAGCTGTTTTGGGTGTGCTTGTCCCATCGCAGGGCCGCGTCGCCGGACTTCTTGGGCTCGGCGACGAGCGTGCCCCCGCGCCAGAGCGCGGCATCCTCGAAGCCCAGGGCATTCTTGATGTCGTCAGACCACGCCTGCTTTGCTTTCTCCGCCGCGGCCTTGGAGGCCGGGCTCCCAAAGCCCGCGCCGCAGGACGCGGTGAACACAATGGCAACGCATGCATACGGAAAGCGCATGGGGGACTCCTTGATGTCTGTCAGCAGTAGTTTCCGTCCCAACCCGCTTGCTGCATCACTTCCCGGCCACCACCAGCACACTCGTGCTCTTGGCAGGAATGGCAAGGGACACGGTGAGGCTCCGCGGCCCGGGCTGGAGGCCTTTCACTTCGCCGCAGAGAAGCGTTTCGACTCGCAGATCGGACGGGTTCAGACGCAGCGCGGCCGCGTTGATCTTTGCCGAGCACACGGCCGGTTTGTCGGCCGCGTTTGCGAGCGTGAAGTAGAGCGGCAAGCGCCCCTGGCCTCCGAAGCGTTCGATCCGCACCGCGGGATGATCGACTGCGGCAAACGTGACCGGCTCCCAGCCGGCTTCGGCCAGGCGGCGAATGGCCGGCACATATCTCTTGTAGAGCGCGCGCAGCTCGGGCTCCGACGCGAACTTGCTGCGCCCGCCGTACCCGCCGGGGAAGAAGCCAAACCGCACGTGCTGCCGAATCCACGGCTCGGTGTAGTGCTCAGGCTTCACCGGCAACGTCACCACCGGCTTGTGATACGCCAGCGTGCGCGCGGCCGCGCCAACGCGCTCGATGCCCCATTCGTATCCGTGCATGTCGAGCAGCGTCGCGGCGAACGGGAACGGCAGCTTGCCCATGTTGGCCATGACGTATTTCCCCTGCTTGCGCATGTCGCCGGCGAGCGCCTCGACCCATTCGTAAAGCGCGAAGTCGCCGATCTGCACGGGCCGGCAATCGGGCCGGCTGAACGTGAGCGGATAGTCCACGTATGCGAAGTGCTCGCGGCGGAAGTTGAGCGAGTACGCGTTCACAAAGTAGTTGTCCAGCCCCACGCCGTCGAGTTCGCCGCCCTTGCTGCGATACCCAGCGAACGCGCGGCCGAGGATTTCGGTGAGCAGGAACCGGCCGTATCCGCCCGGGATGTCGGGGTCGGGATTGCAGAACAACCGGCCCGTCCACCAGTTGGCCGGCCCCCAGCCTTTGCGGTTGATGACGTAGCCGATGATGAAGTTGCCGGCCGCGTCGTACGCCGCGGATGTTCTAACGGCCTTCACGCACCGCCTCAGGTAGTCGGACGCGGCCTCCCGCCCCCGCGCGTGCTCGATGCCTTCGTAGCGGCGCCGGCCGGTCGCCTTCGCGGGACGGCTCAGCACAAACGCGCGCGGGTCGCGTGCGGTCAGGTATGCCTCGAAGACCTTCTGGCACGTCGCAGTGTCCGGCTTCTTGGGGAACGCTCCCAAGTCGGCAAAGTAGCGCACGGAGTCGTTGTAGAGGAACGAGAATACGCCGATCTTGTCGTCGTACGCGACGGCCGACGCGCCGCCCGGCCCCCAATGGTACAGAAACCCGAAGTCCGCGAGGTCGCGGATGCTTTTCAGCGAACTCCAACACACCCATCCGCCGTCGCGCTTCATGCGGTTCTCGACGAGTTTGGGGAAGATGCCGTAGTACTTCTTCGCGGCCGCTCGCAGCCCCCAGCGGCCGTCGTGCGTGTAGATCACAAGCGAGAAGCGGGCGCGTTGCGGAAACTCTCGGGTCGCCGGCGTGAGCGCGAAATCGAACGCCGTGTAGAGCTGCCCAGTCGCCGCGTTGTACGCGATGCGGTTGACGCACGGCTTGTCCAACGGAATGCCAATCGCTAGCCCCGCGGCGCCGCCGACGCAGCCGAAGGGGTAAATGGAGTTCCGACCGTTCGCGCCCGCGGGGCATCGGTTGTAGCTGTAATACTCCGCGGCGCCGCGGATGGGCCGGGTGTGGTCGATGTCGTCCCACCACACGAGGTCCCGCGGCGCGATGGGCAGGGCGAAGTAGAGGCTAATCGCGCGGTCCTTGCCCGTCGTGTCCGTGATGAAGCCGTCGATGGCGATGTGGTCGGCCTTGGCGGTGACCGTTGCGTCGAGGGCCACGCCCATGCCTGGGAACTGGCCCTTTTGGCGAAGGCCGGCGGCCGTGCGTTCGAACGCGCTGCTCACTGGGACCAGCTCAGGCCCGCCGGCCGCATCCCTGGCGAAGAAGCCCGCGAGCGGCAGAGCTTTCCGCGGCGCCACGTCCTTGCCATCGAGGCGCACCGCGGCGATTTGGCCCGCCGCGCTGAACCCGACCGCGAGGCCGTCTTCCGTCTTCACCACCTGCGCCACAGGCGGCCGGCTCGCGAGCGCGAGCGGGCCGCTCGGCGTTCGTTGCAGATCGAATCGGGCGATGCCCGGCCCGCCTGCGAAGTATTCCAGATCGGTTTCGGTGATCGGGCGCTCGGCGATGTAGGGGGGAATCGAAGGGGGAAACAGGATGCCCTGATCTTCGGCCAGCTCCAACTCCATGCGCCAGGCCGCGGCGTCCTTGCCCTTCCCCACCGGCAGAAGTATCTCGACGGGCTTGTAAAGCGGCAATGTCTGCTCTTTCACGAGCGCGCCGTCGCCGTCGTAGATCGCGACCTTGCCCGGCTCGCCGTGCATCTTGAGAGTAAACGCGGTCGTTCCTTTGGGCACGTAAAAGAACAGCGGCCGCGCATGCCGGATGATGTTCAACCGGCGGCCGTCGGAGATGTCCACGGCCCATTGCCTCACGCTCGGCTCGATCGCGAACGCGTTCATGCCGGGATCCACGTGGATCGAATACGTCCCGGACACGCGGGCCGCGAAACGGATGGTCTTCTCGCGGTCCACGAGCACGATCCCCTTCTCCAGCAGCTTGCCGAAAGGGCCGAGCAGGGTGTACGCCGCGTTGTCCGCATAGCCAACGCTGGCGCGCAGGCAACGCACCTTCAATGCGACGGGTTCGCCCTTCTTGGCGTAGAACGCGATCGTGTGCTGCTTGCGGAAATGCGTGGGCTCCGACGCAGCCGCGGAAATCGAGAGCAACAGGAGGCCGAGAAAAATGTTCTTTAGCATGAAGGTCTCTCCGTGTGGATCTATTTGGATTCCCAGGCCGCGGTGCGGATAACGAGCGACACGTCAAGTAGAGCACAAGCGCGTCTCACCGCGATGTGAGTTCCTTGAGCTTCGCGTACACGATCGGATCATCGGCCGCGCCCTTGAACTCGAACGGAGCATACTGATTGACCGTCTTTAGCATCAGCCCCCACGACGCGCCATGGGCCACGCAGGCTTCCGCCGCGCGTGCCGCGGCGGCGCCCAGTTTGTCGTCCTCGTTGCACACGATCGGCTTGCTGAACTTGTTGAGCGCGGCAATGCGATCGGGGATCTTGTCGACCGGCGTGCCGTTGAAGTGGACCAGGAGGAAGTCGCTCGCCTCCACCACGTCGCGGGTGAGCCTGCCATCGCCGATGCCGCTCGCTGAGACCAACAGGCCCGGCGCGGTCTTCTTGGCAAGCCGGATCAGCTCGGCTTCGCCTTCCGGCGACTTGAGGATCGCATGGTCGAACCCGGGATGGGGGAATTCGTTCGCGATCTCGATCGCCACGTTAGTGAATCCGTTCTGCTGAATCCATTGCACTACGTTCACGACGCCGGCGCGGACGGCCGCCGCGTCCCGCAGAATCTGGTCCTGCCGCTGGTAAAAGCACCCCAGGATCACGACCGCGCCCTGCCGGTCGCACGCTTCGATCACCCGGGCCACGCGCTCCATGTACCCGGGTCGAAGGCTGCCATCGGGATTGAAAGCAGAGTTCACCGCACCCTCGTACCCGGGAAAACCGCCCTGCAAGCAGATCGTGAACGCGCGCACGCCGTGGGCAACATAGTCCGGCAGGCGGGCGAGGAAGATATCGGTGTTGGCGTCGGGATCAAAACCCGGCCGCTTGCGATCCTCGAAGACCGCGTTCACCATCCGCACGTTCATCAGCAGCCCCTCGGCCCGGGAGCCCGGGTAGGTGGCCTTGCCGTTGATGCTCCATTGACCATCGACAAGCGCGACTCGCGTGCAACGCTTCGGCGCCGGCCGGCTGGCTTCCTTCGTGCGCAATCTCAGCCGCGTCGCCACTTCGCGTATGCCGTCGAGGATCTCGCGCTCTTCGGGATCGAGTTGGTCGAACAGCCGATGCTCGCGCATGTCGAAGGAGCGCCGGGGCTTGCTCTCCGGCCGGTCCTTCTGGTCGCCGTTGTGGAAGCACCACCCCGCCGCGCCGGCGTCGATGGCTTGCCGCAGGTCCGTCAGGAACGCCGCGGCCGGCGGCTCCCATCGCTGCGGACGAAACCCGCGGCGGAAGGGCTCTTGGTAGTGGACCGGCACGACTCGGCCGCGCGCGCGCATCTGCGCGAGATACTGGCGCGTCTTGGCCGCGGTCTGACGCGGCGACCGCCGGTTCCGAGGCCGATGAGGCGAGATGAAGTCCACCTGAATCGTCTCCAAGTACTGGCGCAACTCATCACGCGGGATGTCCCCTGCGTGCGACGCGGTGATGAGACGATTGGGATCGAGTTGCTTGGCGCGGTCGCGCAGAACCTTGAGGTCCGCGAAGGTCGCGAACCGGCGATCCCGGATGTTGCGCTCGTTCGCCAGATCGAGATACCAGTTGCGGTGCGGCAGCAGCCCCTCCACGAGCGCGTCCACCGCGCGCTGCATGGACTCGAGCGACTGGAGCCGCGGCGGACCCGTGATCCCATTGCCGCGCGACAGCGTGATGTCCACCACGATCCCGCGCCGGTCGCATTCCGCGACCAGTTCCTTCAACCGCGTCATGAACGGCTCGCGAACTCGGCCCTCGGCATCGACCGCGGACACGTCGTTGTCGAACGCGGCCCAAGTGGCCCACACGCGAATCCAGTTGAGCCCGGCCTGCTGCATGTCGTCGAGATCGCGGCGGATGAATGCGTCCGACGCTCCAAGCGCGCCGTAGTAGCTGATGCCGAGCAGGAACGTGGGCTCGCGGTTGAGGGTGAACTGATGGCCTTGGATGCCCAACTCCGTCGCGGCCATGGCAACACCTCCGAGCAGAGTCAGAAGGAATGATGTAGCGATGTCGCGCATGTGCATCTCCTGAGGGCCCACGCGGCCTCGGCGCATCTACTGCCCGTGCTTGGCGAGCGAGACGAACAGCACCGCGTCGCCATCGAAGGGAGCGCGGAACGCGCGCTTCGCTCCGCCGGACACAGTGAACGGTTCGAGGGCATCGCCCGTGTCGGGGTTGATCCACTGGGCCGACAACGCGCCCGCGGCGGCCGACAGGTCTACGGCGACCTTGCCGCCGTTGGGCACGTAAACAATGTAGGCGGTTCCCGGCTGGGCCAGACAGAACCGCGACGACGCGAGCGCGGTCCTGGGCGTCATGGAGGCCAAGTCGACGCGCTCAGCCAGCCGGCGAGCAAATCCGAGGCTCCGCCGGATGGGCTCCCACCGCGGGTCGAACGGCTTGCCAATCACCACGGCATCGTAGGGGTCCATGAAGAGCGGGTTCAGGCCGCGGGTGAAGGTCTTCCACACCCACGCTTGGTTGCCGCCGATGCCCCAGAGGTGGTCCGTGTCGGAGAGGACCACTTTCTTGCCCTTGGGGTCCGGCGGATTGTTGCGGTACCCGCCGCCGGGATTCGGCGAGATCCAGTCGGCCGGGCTCTCGAAGAGCGTTCGGTTGGAGCCGCCTTTGAACTGGAACGTCATGCCCACCGGATGTTGCTGGGGCTTGCCCTTTTCGTAGTCCTTGATGAAACGGATCATGTGATACTGCCACTCGGTGGACGGCGGGTGATTCTCGTTCGAGATCTCGTAGAGCACATTGTCGAGGTCGTTGACCGTGTCAATGACCTTGCGCACATACGCCTCTTGCCGCTCCACAATGGCGGCGTGCTTCAGCGTATGAATGTCCAGCCCGTCGCCGACTTCGCGGCCGACGCCGTTGACGTTGTTGTCGGGATGGAAAGGATGGACTTCCCAAGCGCGCGGGGCGAACTGCATGCCCCAGCCCTCGAAGAGCATGATGGACACGTAAACCCCTCGCTCGCCCGCGGCTTGCACCCGCTCGCGCAGGCGCTTGAAATACGCGTCGTCGAATCGCGCCAAATCGAACTTCGGCTTGCCGTCGCGCGCGGCGCCGGGGCCGGTGCGCGGCCAAGGATGGGGTGCGACGCGGTGCTTTCTGGCCGGTCCAACGCTGCTGCTCGACGTGTCCCACTGCGTCAGCTCCCACCGCCACAGGCGCACGAAGTTGTGGTGATACTTCTCCAGGAAATCGAGGTACGCGCTCCAATCGAACGGCTGCGGCGGATCCGTCGGCCCCATGTCCTGGAGGTTGTTCCACACGTGCGAGCCGACCAGCAGCACGGCTTCGCCTGACGCGTCCGCGAAGTAGCGCGGGTTCTTTTCGCACACGCGCAGCGGCCCGGAGGCCGGCGCCGCACAGGCCGTGGCACAGGCGGCCAAGATGAGACCGCTCGCCAAGAGTTGAGCGATGTGAGCGGACGGCGTTAGCGAGGGAAGCAGATCCATTCGTTGTCTCCTTTCGATGGGCGCTGACTTGGAAGACGCGAAGTGACGGGCGCCACGAAAGCACACGAAGGAAGCACGAGCTGAGACCGCGCGCGCTCCAAGATGGATCATGCAAGCTTCCGGGGGCGTTTGGTTCGAGCCTGCCCAATCGCCAAGGGATTTTGCGGCGCAGACATCGAGCCGCGAGCATTGCCGCGCGGCGAACGAGCGGGCCTCAGCGGCCATCCGGCAGGAGCGCCGCGGCCCTGTGGCCTTTGCTGAGGGCTTGGCTTTCACGATCCAACGGCTTGAAGCAGAAGCTGGAACGCGTGGTTCTCCATTTCGCGGCTGCGCACCCGGGAGTCGTTCCAACTCACGATCAAGTCGAGGCTGGGCATGACGGCCATGACGCGGCGGCCGCCGTGTCCGAACGCGCCGTACGTGTCTGCGGCCGCGGCCGGCCAGTGGCGCTTGCCGTCGCGGTCCACGCCGTTGGTCCACCACAGCCAGCTATAGCTGCCGAAGTGGTCGGTCTGGTTGTCAGGCACGCGGCGAGAGCCGATGCTGCGTTGGCCGGGGATCATGTCCGCCGGCGTCATGCCGGCGCGAGGGATGGAATTGGGCAAGGGGCTGCTGATGGCCATGCGCGCGTGCTCGGGCCGAATGAGGGCGCGGCCCTGCCAGCGCCCTCCGCGCAAGTACAGCAGCCCAAACCGCGCGAAGTCCCTCGGCGAAATCGCAAGCCGGCCCGGCCGATCTCTCACGCCGAAAGCCATGAACGTGGGCCGATCCTCGCACTGCAACGGATCCGTGAGCAGCGGGTGCAACACCGTCTCGTCCACATTGGCGAAGGCCGCTCCATAGACCTTGCCGAAGAGGCAATCCCAAAACAGCGCCATCTGCCAGTCGTTGTAGCAGAAGGCCTGGCCCGGCGAATCGGCCACTCCGTAGCACGCGGTCTGGTTGGCGAGGTGGCGCCAGGTGATGCGCCGGTCCTTGTGGCCGAGCGCGGGGTTGAGCGCGGCGAGCCGCGGCTCGATCTTGGCGACATGCTCGTCGAGCGACGCGACGCGGCCGTCCTCGATCGCCTTGAACAGGAAATGCGCATACACCGGCTTGGCCGCGGACGCGACATCGCCGCGGCGCTTGCAGTCGCCCCACGAGTAAACCATGCGCCCCCCGCGCACGACGCAGCCCCTGCCGGCGACGTATCGGCTGAACGCCGCGAGCCGCCCCGCGTCGAGGCCCGCCTCCCGCGGCTGGACTATCGCCCACGTCTTCCCTGGCCAAGCGGGGGCCGCCGCCCATGCCGCGCTAACGAGCAAGAAGGCGAGGCTGGCGATTGTGGTGTGAATCGGGTGCATACGTTGACCTCCCAGTCTCGCGCAGTATAACTCCATGCCCCTCACGCGCGCCACGCAGCGGAAGGTGTGCGCGAACCGCGCGGAACACGGCTCCTTGGGGCTTCCCGTTCATGTCCGTCAGCCGGCAGGATCATCTGTTCCACATCCACTCAACACTGGCTTACCGGGCGTATTCGTCCGCGACCTCCAACGCGATAGCCGACCACTCGGCCAAACGCGGAGGATCGCAGCGGATGGTCGAAATGTCCTTGAGGATCAGCTCCACGTGGCCGCCTTGCGCGGCGGTCACGTCGAGGATGCCGCGGAGTTCGTCGCGCACGGTCTCGGGGCGCCACACGTCCGTCGCGAGGAACGCGGGGTTGGGCTTAGACGAGAACACGAGCGTGTCGCCGCAGGCCTCGCCGCCGATGCGGTCGTCGGCCATGGGGCTCATGGAGATCTTGCGCAGATTGGGCAGCATCTCTCGAATGAGATCCACCTTGAGGTGGAGCGGCTCGCAGCAGCCGTAGTAGGTGAGGGCGAATCGGTTCATGCACTGGGCTTCGTATTGGAGCGCGAACTCGCGGTGCATGTCCGGCGAGACCTCGGAGAAGATCTGCACCATGCCGCCGCCCCACAAGTTGTGCAGCTTCACGTGGTCCGGGTCGTAGTCCTCGCCCGGCAACTCGTCCGTGTATCCGTAGCCGCCCTGGCCGATGATTTCGCCGGTGTTGTTTAGCTTGAGCAGACCAAGCGACTCGTATGCGTCGAGCCGCGCCTGGTACGCGGCGGTCATGCGCTCCATGAGCGCGTGCACGAACTGCGGCCGCAGTGCGAGGTCCATGAGCACCGGCTCGACTCCCGTCCACTGGACGAGCCGGTCCCAGGGAGAGATGTTGTAGCGGCCGAAGCCGATGTGCGTCTCCACCGGCAGCAGGTCGCCGAACGCGTCTTCGAGCATCTGCATCTGCGCGGCCGTCGCGGCCTCGTCGTGTGTGATCTCCGGGATGCGGATCTTCTCGACGTCGCCCTCGTCCTTGAGTTGGGGGATGTACGCGTGGGAGCGGATCGAGCTTTGCACAGTCTCAGAGCTGCGTTGTGGAATCGTGTCCTCCTGGGTGCGCACGCCGAGGTCGTCGCCGCGCAGCACCGGCTCCATGCGGAGCACTGGCTCGACGACCATGTCGCCCGGGAAATGGTTCCACTGGTGAATGGTCTGTCGCATCCCGCGCTCGACCACGCGGCAGTAGGCGTGCTCGCACTGAAGTGCGAGCGCGTCTTGCTCGGACAACTCGATCTCGGCCCAGGGGATCTGGTAGATGTGGACCATGGGCCGGACCATGTCGAGTTGGTTGAGCCGGCGCCACAGCTCGCGCTTCTCTTGCTGCACCGGCATCGCCGCGATTTCGGCGATGCGCTCGGCGAGGGGACGGAGGATGGCCTTGTCGTGTGGAGGAATACTCACGGTTCGTTCCTATGGTTGTGCGGAGGAAGGCTTCACGGATCGCCCCAGATTACCACCAAGACACGAAGACACAAAGGGGGGCGAAGGAAGGGAAGGGGGCCCGTCTGTAGCGCGCACGTCAGTGCGTTCCGTTCTGGGCCCTCCACGTCACCGGGCAGAGACGCTCTTACGAGCGTGCTACGAACGCGCTCAATCCCTACACGAACTTGCGGGATGCTGGACTTGGTGCGTCTTCGTGTCTTAGTGGCCTCCCGCCTTGGCGGCGGTCATCGCCGCGCATCGTACGCCCTCTCCCCAGCGGAGATCGCCTCTCGGCAGCGCTCCTCGGCCGCGTGGCGCCGCGCGTACTTGCGCTCGCGCTGCTGATCGAGCGGGCAGGCCGCGAAGCCCTCCATGTCCGCGCGGGGGCGCTTGGCGAGCATCTGCTTGCCCGCTTCGATGATCGCCAGCGCTTCTTGATACTTGGCGTCGTCCTTGCCTTTGAGCTTCGCGAGGCAGGGGCTCAGCTCCGGCCGGTCGAAGCTCACCTGCGGGCCTCGGTTCTTCGCGTAGTGCAGCAGGCTCGCAAAGGGCACGCCCGTGAGTTGGCTCAGCCGCGCCACCTGTTTGTTGCCGAGCGGAGCGCGGCCGGCCAGGTTGGTGGGGTACGCGGACGCGTAGCTGGGGTAGTAGGGAGCGTTGATGTCGATCCACGTGACGATGCGGTCGAAGTCCTCTTCGGAGAGCTTCACTTTCTCGTGGCCTTTGCGGATCACCTCGACGAGTTTGCTCGCGTGCGAGCCCCAAGAATAGGCTTGCTGGATCGCGGAGGGCCCGGCGCCGATGGCCGCGATGTACTTCTTGCGCCACAGTTCGTTGTACGACGCGTTGAACGTCATGGACCGGTCGCCGGCGAGGA
>JAJRTI010000745.1 GCA_024278415.1 Planctomycetota bacterium
GCGGCGGAGTGGAAGCGCAACTCGTGAGCCCCGACCCGGCCCTGCGCCGCACGTGCATCGATGGCCTGAAGAAGCTCCTCGACGCGTGCGCGGAGCTGGGCGCGGTGGGCCCGATCTCCGTGCCCATCTTCAACCGCAGTTCGCGCGTGCCCGACCTGTCTCCGTTCATGAATTCCCACAGGCTCGAGATGGAGCTGCTCGTCGCAGTGCTCGGCGAGATTGCCGAGCACGCGGAGCAAGTGGGCGTCGCGCTGCTCTTGGAGCCGCTCAACCGCTATGAGAGCAACTCGCTGAAGGACATCGAGGAAGGCGCGGAGATTTGCCGCCGCGTCGGCAGCCCGGGCGTCAAGCTCATGGCCGATTTCTTCCACATGCACATCGAGCAGCGCGACATGGCCAAGTCGCTCACCGCGGTCAAGGACGTGCTCGCGCACTGCCACCTCGCGGACAGCACGCGTCTGGAGCCGGGCACGGGTCTGACCGATTTCGTGAAACCTTTCAAAGCGCTGAAGCGTATTAAGTTCAAGGGCTTCATGGCCCTCGAGTGCGGCCTCAGCGGCCCGCCGGAAAAGGCCCTGCCCAAGTGCGTGCGCTACCTGCGCAAGTGCATGGAGGGCTGAGCAGAATGGTTGATGGCTGATGGTTGATGGTTCATGAGGGACCGCGCCTCCGCCATCAACCATCAACCATTAACCATGGACGATCAACAACCATGCCCGAGATAGCGCCAATTGACCGACGCGACTTCCTGCGCGTGGCCGCGCAACTCGGCCTCGGCATGGCCGCCTGCCCGGCCGCGGTGGCCCAGCCGCGGCGGTGGCGGCCTTCTTCCCGGAAGTCGGTGCCCACTTCGCGCATGGAGGTCGCGTACTACGAAAAGCTCGGCGGCGGCACGGTGCAATGCCTCACCTGCCCCCACGAGTGTATGCTGGGCAACGGCGAGTGGGGCAAATGCCGCGCCAAGCGCAGCATCGCCGGCAAGCACTATCTCGAAGGCTACGGCAGCCTGTGCGTGCTCAACCGCGACCCCATCGAGAAGGGCCCGCTCTACCACGTGCGCCCCGGCTCGAAGATCATTTCCGTGGCGTCCGGCGGCTGCAACCTACGCTGCCTCTATTGCCAGAACTGGCAATTCTCGCAGAAGCGTCCCACCGACGTCGCCAGGCTCAACCTCACTCCCCAAGCCGCCACGAGCAAGGTCAAGAGCCACGGACTCGCGGGCATCGCGTTCACGTACACCGACCCGGTCGCGTACTACGAGTATGCGCGCGACACGTCGGAGAAAGCCAGAGCCGCGGGGCTCGTGTCCGCGTTCTGCACCGACGGCTACATCAACCCGGAGCCGCTCAAGGCGCTGTGCCAGACCGCGACGTCGTTCACGATCACGCTCAAGGCGTTCAGCGAGGAGCGCTACCAGGAGCTGGCCCAGGTGTCCATGAAGCCCGTGCTCGACGCGATGAAGGTCGTGAAGGAACAGGGCGTGTGGCTGGAGGTGGTGAGCCTCATCGTGCCCGGCATCAACGACCGCACGAGCGACGTGCGCAAGTGGGGCAAATGGATCGTGAAGGAGCTGGGCCGCGACGTGCCGTGGCACTTCTCGCGCTTCGTGCCCTCGTACAAGCTCCGCACCACCGCGCAGACGCCGGTCAGGACGCTCGAAGCCTGCCGCAAGGCCGCGCTCGGCACCGGCCTGCGCTACGTGTACGTGACGAACGTCGCCCCCCACGAGGGCAACCACACGTACTGCCCCCGGTGCAAGCGAAAGGTCATCGAGCGCCTGGGCTTCAAGGTGCTCAAGAACCGCCTGCGCGGCGGTCGGTGCAGCTACTGCCGCACACCCATTGCCGGCGTGTGGGTGTGAGTGAGGAGCCCGAGTTCGTAGCACGCTCGTCAGAGCGTCTCTGGCGGCGCGGACGCAATGCGGAAGTTCGTGAAGTGGGATCGCGTCCCAAACCGCCGACGAGGGCCCAGATCGAAACACACTCACGTGCGCGCTACAAGCGGTGAAAGGAACTGGTGATGAAGAGACGACGCGTTGCATGGCTCGCGGCCGTCACGCTCGCGGCTTGGCCCGCGTGTGCGTCTGAGATCAGGCTGACCGTCGAGCCGAGCGTGGACGCGGCGCACGCGCCGGTGTAGGCGAAGATCAATCTGCCGGCAGACGTGGCGGCACTCGCGCCTGAGCAGATCGCAGTCCAAGTCTACCTCGCCGGAGCGATGACGCTGCCCGCGCCGGGGCAGATCGTGAAGGAGGCCGACGGCTCGACGCACCTGTGGTGGATCCTCCCGGACGCCAAGGCTGGGCAAGCTCAGACATGGACGGCCAAGCTCGCACCAGCCACCCAGCCGCGGGACGATGTGTTCACTTGGCAAGATACCCTTGGCAAACATCTGGACCTCCTCTTCAACGGCAAGCGCGTGACGCGCTACATGTATGAGTTCGACGCGTCGGACAAGCGCACGCGCTTCATGACCGCGAAGCCGTTCCACCACGTGTTCGACGCGGAGGGCAAGGACGTCATCACCAGCCCCGGCGGCCAGCCGTACCCGCACCACCGCGGTATCTTCATCGGCTGGAGCAAGCTGGGCCACGGGGGCAAGCGCTACGACCTGTGGCATGTCAGGAACGTGGAGCAAGTGCACCAGAAGTTCATCGAGCGCATCGCGGGGCCGGTGCTGGCGCGGTCGACCGCGAAGATCGTGTGGCGCGACACCGAGGACCAGGCGCTTCTGGTCGAGGAGCGCACGACGACCGTGTTCCGGCAGCCCCCGCCCACGATCATGCTCATGCTGTTCGACACGAAGCTGACGCCCGCGCGGGGGGACGTGATGCTGGACGGCGACCCGGAGCACGCGGGCATGCAATACCGGCCGCACCCTGACGTGAACAAGAACTCCAAGAAGGCCCTCAACCTGGCCATCGGCCAGAAGCCGAAGCCGAACTCGAAGCTGACCCTCTATCAGTTCCCCGCGGACGGGATCAATCCTTCGCGGGAGCTGAAGCGCAACAAGAAGCGGGTCCCGCTCGCCGAGCGGCCGGACAAGGACTTGCCGTGGGTCGCGATGTCGTATTGGCTCCGCGGCCAGCGCTACACCGTGCTGCACATGAACCACCCGAGCAACCCGAAGCCGACGGTGTATTCCGCGTACCGCAACTACGGCCGCTTCGGTGCATTCTTCAAGAAGAAAATCAAGGCCGGCGAGACGCTGAAGCTCACGTACGGCATCTGCGTCATGGAAGGCGACATGCCGCCGCGAGCCGCACTCGCGAAGCGGTACGCGCCGTTCGCCGCGCCGCCATCAATCGAGGTGGCGGAGTAATACCCGCCTCTGCCTCCGACCAACATGCAGGGATATCAGGGCCAATCCAACGAGCAGTTGATGGCGCGGTACCAACGCCGCCTCGATGCCGCCGCGTTCGATGAGATCGTGTCCCGTTTCCTGGCGCCGGCGCTCGCGGTCGCGCGGCAGCTCACGTCGGATGCGACCTTTGCCGAGGATGCGGTGCAGGAGGCGTTCCTGCGCGTCGTGCGCGGCCGCAAGCAGTACCAGGCCGGGCGGCCGTTTTCGAGTTGGTTTTACGCGATCTTGCGCAACGTGTGCACGGACCTGCTCCGCGGCCGAGGCCGGTACGCCAAACTCCTCGAAGGCGCAGCGCTCCTGGCCCGCGAGGCTTACGCGGGCGTGCCCGACGCATCCGACGCGCTGGAGCTTCTCGACCGTCTGCCCAAGGACGACCGCGACGTACTGATGCTGCGCATCGTGCACGACCTGCCGTTCCGCGAAGTCGCGGCCGCGCTCGGCATCTCCGAGGAGGCCGCGAAGAAACGCGGCCAGCGCGCACTGCGCCGTCTGCGGGAACAAGTGGGCGCGCGCGAGGCGGCCGTGGCCTGACCGCGCGTGTCCCCGCCTTGGCCCGGCAGACGTATGACATACTGAGCACCGGAGACCCATGAACTGCAACGACGTACAGGAGTGCCTGGAGTTGCTCGCGCTGGGCGAGACCAACGGGCCACTCCGGGCGCGCATCGAGAAGCACATCGAGCGCTGCGAGCCCTGCCGGGACGCTCTGGAGGATCTGCGGCTTCTCGTTGGGGGGCTGCGGGCGAGCGGCGCGCAGGCAACCATCAGGCCTGGATTCGATCGGGCGTTGCGCTCCTCCGTGGCCAGCGAGATCTCCGCGCAGCGCCGGCGCCGGCAGGCCCGCCGGGCGTGTGCCGCGATCGCCGCACTGGCCGCGAGCGTGCTCGTGTGCGCCATGCTGTGGCGCGCGTGGGCCGGCCGCGGCGCGGCCGCGGCGCGGGATCTGTGGCGCTACGACGGCGTTGTGTCGGCGATGGCCTCGCCCGCGGACCGCGTGGTGCTGCACGCGGGCGCGATGTTCGTGCTCCGCCGCGTGGGGCGAGAGTGCTACGTCGCGGCCATCGACATGGCTTCGGGCCGGCCGCGGTGGCGGTCGGAGGTGCCGTGTCTTGGATACCTGGCCGCGGACGCGTCCCGCGTCTTCGCGCTGGCCAGCGGTGGGCAAGGCAAGCTCGACCTCGTCGCGCTGGACGCGGCCAACGGCCGGGAAGCGTGGCGCTTTTCGGCCCAAGTGCGCCATCGGCTGGAGGCGCCCGCCCGGCCGGCGCCCATCAACGGCAAGCGCGTCTGTTGGGCCGTGGGCAACCGCGTCTGCCTACTCGAATCCTCCACCGGTGCAGTCGTATGGCAGTGGCAAAACCGCGGCCGGTCGCGTGTGGCCGTCGTGGGCGACGGCCAGAAGCTCTACGCGGTTAGCGGCGGGCGCGTGCAGTGCCTGGACGCGGCGACCGGCAAAGCCACTTGGGCGGTAGCCCTGCCGGCTCATATGGCCGGAGTGAAGCGCCCGCAGGCCGCGATCGCGGGGGGACGGCTCTACTTCGTGCAAACCGGCCGCACGCGAGCCTCTCGCCTGGTCTGCATGGACCTGGCGACGCGGCAGGTGCTCTGGCACCGACATGCGCGGGGAGCGCTCGATCTGGCTGTGGCGGACGACGGAGTCTACTTGAGGGGGCAGGAGATCGCCGCGTTCGACTGCAACACGGGCGCGCCGCTATGGAGTCGCGCGGCAAGCGGATGCGGGCCACTGACGCTTGCCGGCGGCATGATCCACTTTGTCGATTCGAGCAAGGCCGGCGCGCTTGTCGCGCTGGACCGGCGCACGGGCAAGGAGGAGTGGTCGCTCGCGGGCTTGCGCTCGTGCGATGCGCTGAACACGTCGGGGTCGATGGGCTACGTGAAGACGCAAGACGGGGTCGTGCACGCGATCCGCCTGGCCGCGCGGCGGCGTTCCTGAGCGCGGTGTGTTTCCCCCTATCGCGCGCTATGCCGAGGCCATCAACTTGTGCCAAATGTCGAGCATGTCGGGCCACTTGACGATGACGTAGTACACGCCGCTGGAGACGATGACCAGGATCGCCACGACTTGCCCGAAGTGTAAGAGCGCGGCTTTCGCACCGTGGGGCTGATCGTTGCCGAGATACGCGCGGCTGTGGTTGAGGATGAAGAACCCGATGTAGGCGATGGGCAGCAAGAGGCCGCAGACGGCGGAGGTCGGCACGACCACCCAAAAGGCCATCTTGCCCCACCAGATGACCCCGATGAAGGCCGGCGCGGGGAGGAGGCAGGCGAGCCGGTAGGCCCATCCGCCCGGCTCGATGCGGAAGATCTCGCAGAAGGCGAAGCCGCTCACCAGCATGTGCAAGGTGATCGTGCTGAGCGCCATGCCGAGGATGCCCAAGCCAAAGACGTAGCGCGCCAGGGCTTCGGGCATGCCCGCGTGGACGAACATGGCCGCGGCCTTGGGCGCAAAGAGGAAGGCCTTGCCCTGCCCGAATCCCGCCGGGTTGTAGATCGTGCTGCCCGCGGCGATGATCATGAGCGACGTGGCCAGCGTGTAGGGGATGAACATGCCAGTGATCAAGTCGAACTTGGCCAGCCCGCGGTGCTCCTTGCCCCAGCCGCGGGCCAGCAACGTGTAGGGGTAGAGGAACGTCATGTTGATGCCCACCGCCGCGGCGAGCGCGGCCATGAGGATGGAGAAGTCTCGCCCGCCGGTGGGGATGCGCCGCGGGATGAATCCCCGCGCCACCTTGCCCCACTCGACCTTGCCCTTGGCCGTCTGCGCGATGACCACGACCGCGAACGCCGCGACGATCATCCACACGAGGAATTTGAGCGCACGCTCGTAGATCCGCACCCCGCGCCGGCCGCTGCCATAGCTCCAAGTGATCGCGGTCGAGATGATGAGCACCACGACCCCGATGGACAGCAGCAGAATGTTCCGGTACGTCGCAGCCTCGTCCCACTGGAGCCAGGCCCAGTTCAGCGAGTTCACCTTGGCCATAATGGCCTGGACCTGGCCGGTGCTGAGCACCTTGCCCACGATCGCCTGCGGCTCCTTCCCAATGATGAACTCCGCCATGCCCGCAGCCAGGGCGTACTGCGGCAGGTGCCAAATGATCGTGGCCAAGAGCGTTGCAATGGCCCAAGCCCACGCGACGCTGGGGTGTGCGTACCGGCGCAACGCGTCGAACGGCCGCATCTGGCTCGACAGCGTCTGGTGCGCCATGGCCGAGAGCACGATGATGCCGAGCAGCATGGCCAGTGGCTGCACCCACAGGAACTCGTACTGCAAGTAAGCGCCCAGGAATAGCGACGCTCCCGCGCTGCCCCCGCCCAGCGTCATCGCGCTTTGGAGGAAGCCGGGGCCAGTCTTGGACCAGTAGCCGCGGCATCGGCCGAAGAAGCCGCGAGCCGCGATCTCGCCCAGCTCCTGCCGCTCACGCGCGAGGGCCTCCGGGTCGGCCTTGGTGAACATCGGCAGGCCCTTGGCCAAGTCGATGCTATCGTCCGTGGGCGCCAACTCGGCTTCGGATGCTTGCAGAGCCTCAGGCGTGGGAGTCGTTGCGTTGTCGTTCATAGGATCCTCCTGGCTTGGGGGCGCCCAATGATGCCCTGTCGCGCCGGGGAAATCAAACGGCCGGGCAGCGAAGCAGACAGCCGCGCCAGGGTCAGGCAAGGGCGCACAAAAAGGGGTGGCTTTTGCCCGACCGGGGTATGCCCACTTCGCTCCCATGGCCTGTGGGTCTCGCTTGAGTGGCACGCCACCACGGGGCCTGGCCCCTGCCCTTTACCCACAACTTGACCAGAGATGCCACTGCCATGCGCAGTGGCGCGTCACGCTGGCCATCTACTCGACGTCGCCAGAACGGAGAGCGAATCCCACTGCCTTGCGCAGTGGATCGTTAGTGCCTTAAGCATTCGTAGCCGCGACGAAAAACAAGAAGTTGCGTAGGCTCTCTGCACAGCGCGCCATCGGGACGAGGCGTTACGGGCGTTCGGTTTGCGGCGTACGGGCCGCGGCGAGGCGTTTTGGAGTGCGGCGGCTTGACGCCGCTTTTCCTCGGCAGCGCGCGCATGTCTACGCGAACGCAAATTCGCGCAAGCCGCGCGCATGCAGCAAAAGCGCCGTCGCCGCCCGCCTTGCGGCGGGCTCTGCCGGCGCACTCCAAAA
>JAJRTI010000746.1 GCA_024278415.1 Planctomycetota bacterium
CTTTGCGTCTTTGCGTGAGAACTCACAGCCGCCAAGGCGTGCGCATGGGCCGGGAGAGCATGCGGCTTGCTTCCTCGTCGCCGATGATGCGCTCCTGGCCGGGATCCCACTTGACCTTGCGGCCCAGCAGCATCGCGATGTTGCCGAGGTGGCACACGGTAGCGCTCCGATGCCCGATCTCGGCCGGCGCGATGGGCGCGGCGCGGGAGCGGATGCAGTCGATCAGGTTCCGTTTATGGCTTCGGCTCTCATACAGATGTATTTCGTTCGGTCCAATGACGGACGTGAGCAGCGATTTCGGGTTCGCGTCGATCCAGCCGCGGTTGACATGGACCCAGCCCTCCGCGCCCTCGAACCGCACCCCACTGCCGCGGGTCGAGCAGATGAGCTTTACGCCGTTCGCGTACGTGCAGGTGAACTGGAAGGTGACCGCGACATCGTAAAGGCCGTCGGATGGGAAATCGCCTTGGCCCTCGACCTCGACTGGGCCGCTCAGCTCCGTGCCGTTGCCCCATTGCGCGATGTCGTTGTGGTGCGCGCCCCAGTTGGTGACCTGGCCGCCGGAGTAGTCGCGAATGAAGCGGAAATTGTAATGGCAGCGCGCCTGGGTGTATGGCTCCCAGGGCGCCGGCCCGAGCCACCTGTCGTAGTCGAAGCCCGGGGGCACGGGCTGCGCGGGGTGGTTGCCCGTGCGCCTGCCTCTGGCCAAGCCGGTGCGGATGGTCTTCAGTTCTCCAATGCGGCCGTTGCGCACGAGTTCGCAGGCGTAGCGGAAGCGCCACTCCGATCGCTGCTGGCTCCCCACTTGGCACACGCGGCCGTAGCGCTCGACCGTGTCCGCGAGCACGCGGCCCTCCTCGATGGTCAGCGATAGCGGCTTCTCGACGTACATGTCCTTGCCCGCCTTGGCGGCCATGACCGCGGGCAGGATGTGCCAGTGGTCGGGCGTGGCGATGACGACCGCGTCGATGTCGTCGCGGGCGATGATCTCGCGGAAGTCGTTGTATGCGTCGCAGCCCTTGTAGGAGCCCTTGGCCGCGCGTTTTGAGTAGTGGCTTTCGACCGTGCGCTTGGCCTTGTCCCGGCGCGCGGCATCCACGTCGCACACCGCGGCGATCTGCACGTCGTTCATGTAGAGGAACCCGCGCATGTCGCCGGAGCCCATGTTGCCGACGCCGATGCACCCCATGACGATGCGGCCGCTTGGCGCGGCCATGGCCGAGGGAGCCCACACGTACGGCGCGGCCGCGGCCGCGCCCAGGCCCTTGAGGAACTGGCGCCGGGAAACGGTGCTCTGCTTCTGCATGAAGCCTCCGGCTGTGAGGGAGATACGCTGAAGGGCCCATCCGCGCCCAATATGCGCAGAGCAGCCGTACTAGCGTAGGAAACGATAAGCGGTTTTTCAAGGCGAGGAATCCAGGAACTTCCCCATGCGCCGCCTGTAGTGCGCACGTCAGTGCGCATTGGGCAGAGAGGCTCACTGACGTGAGCACTACAGGCGCAGGCGCGCGGGTGCTGATGCTCCAACTTCTGCAGCGAGATCACCCATGTCGCGTTCGGTTGGAGGACGTCGCCTCAAATCACCTCGCGTCCCCGGCGCGAATGACGATCGCATCCCGCACGGCCTCGAGGTAGCCGAATCGGTCCTGCATGTTCGGCTGGAGGCCGGGGCCGCCTTCAGCCCATTCGGCCACGTTGTAGCAGGTGATGATGCGGGGCATGTGGTGGCGAAGCGCGTGCGCCACGGCCTGTGCGAGCATCTTCTGGAACAGCTTGGGCGAGTGGCCCGGGCAGCGCCACTTGCTCGGGTGCGGCGTGTGGGTTTGTTTGGCCGTGCAGACGTTGAGGACGGTCGTGGGGCCAACCGGGGGGCTGTAGCGGGCCACGCGCTCGGCATAGGTCGCGCCCGTGGAGTTGTCGCCCGAGTAGGATCCCGTGAAGTGAAGCACGCCGTCGCGTTCGAGTGCGGAGAAGTCGATGGCCTTTCCCGAGATCGGATGGCGGGCCAAGAGCGCGACGCCGCCGAAGCCATGGCTTTGGAACAGCGCGGCCATCCGGCGGTAGAACGCGGCCGTCCCCTTGCCGCCGCGGTAGTTGTCGAACACTCCGCGCAGGCCGGCTTCCTCATGGAGGTAGAGCATCGGATACTGCTTGCCGCCGCGGCGAACCGCGTAGAAGTTGTCGTAGCGAAGGTACAGCTTCTCCACGAGCGCGCGCCACTCGCGCTCGACCCATTGCCTCGTTTCGGGCGTGGACTTGGAGTATGGCGTGGGCGCGGTCAGCACGTACTTGAGCTTGCGGAAGTTGGGCGTATCCGTGAACAGACGATAGATCCAGTAGTTTCGATGCGCGGGCGTCTCCCATCCCTCGATCCCGCCGAGTTTGGGGTCCTTCCACCTGGACGGCATGAACAGAATGACGCCCGTCGCGCCGTACTCCTTCAGCCAGTAGCACTGCCAATCGAGCACGATCGCATCGTCGCCGCGGTAGAAGCCCAGGAGTGGGTGCCGGGCCGGGGCGTATCCATCGCCGGTCGCGTCGTGGTGGTTCCAGGTCCAGTAGTACCAACCGATCCAGCCCCATCCAGGGTTTGCGCGCCGGTGCTCCAGGCCGAAGTCGTTGTACCAGTGGGCGAGGAAGTCGACCTTTGTCTTGTGCTGTGCGGTGGAGAGTGGGGGCCGGACAAGCGAGCCGTTGTCCATTGGCAGGGGGCCGCCGAGGCGGCGCTCATCGACCTCCAGGTGGTTGTGCATGAGGCCCACCAGGTTGCCGAAGTCGTCGAACTGGATGATGTTCGCCGGCGAGACGTCATTGCGGACCGTGACGCCGGCCACTGACTCGAAGACCACGCCGCCCGAGAGGTCGAGCGTCTTCCCGTTGAAGCGGTACACGCCGTTGGGGTAGTAAACCTTCTTGCCCGTTGCGTGCAGTTGGGTCAGCACCGCGGTCGAGTCCCGCCTGCCGGTCGGGTCCGCGCCGTGCTCGACGGCGTTGAGCATGGGCGCGGCCGCGAGCATGGGCGCAGCCACCAAGAAGAGCGATATGCAGATGAGGTGCTTGGTCATCTTGAACTCCTTTCGCCAGTTCTCAACTTCCTCGCCCCAGGTCCGAATCGCACGTGGACAGGATGGAGGGAGTGGACAGGGTGGACTGGCGGCGCGGGCCCTCTGAGTTCGGAGTCCCGCCTTCAGGCGGTGCGTTCTCCAATCCTCCCCTCCTTCGCGCGTTTGCGTTTCTCCCCTCAGGCCACAGCTACTTCTCGAAGTTCAGGGGCTCAGAGGCTATTGAGCAGAGCGGAGAGCCGCGCTTCCCAGACCATGTCCGCGAGGCTCTGTTTGAGCGTGTCGAGATCGCGGCTGAGCCGATACCACTGCGCGGCGTCGATGCCTCCGCGGTTCTCAAGGGCTTGCCGCGTGGGCGCGAGTTTGGCGCGCGCCTGGGCGATGCGGGCCTCGATCGCGCGGCGAGCCGCCAGGCTTTTTTCCTCGCGGGCGATGCGTTCGAGTTCAGCGAGGCTGAGGTCGAGCTTGGCGAGGGTTTGCCGAGCCAACTCGATGTATGCGGTTTGCGAGTACCCGCCTGGGGCGAAGATGCGGATGGGCCCGCGCCGGCCGCCCTTGCGGAACTCGTCGGCCAGACTCGCGACGACCTTGTCCGTGGCCGACAGCACGAGATGCGCGAACCGGTCGGGATCGTGGAAGTTGGCCTGCGTCTGCGACCAGTTCGTCCATTCGCGGCTGTTGGCGACCAGGCGGTCCCGGCACACGTTGAAGCCCACGACTTTGCCCGGCCGCGGAGCGACCTTCATGTCCGACCACGGGGTGGCGACTTCGAGCGTCCACGCATCGGGCTCCTGTTGCACGGCCAGCTTGGCGCGGCTGTTCCACGCGGGATCCGTCAGCTTGGAATCGTAGAATGCGCCGGCGATGCAAAACGCGAATTGATAGTAGAGCTTGTGTGTGTGATCGGGGTCGACGAAGATCTCGATGCACTCTTGATGAAACACGCTCATGGCGTCGCGCATGGTTGGCTGAGGCGCGACCTGTTTCATGAGCGGCTCCTCGCATCGGACTGCGAAGTAAAGGCGCTTGTCGTCGTACACGACCCGGAAGCTGGTCTGCACCGGGGCCAGCACCTGCTTGTTGTAAAACGTGAAGCCGGACACGACAGGCGCGTTCGCCCAGCAGGCGTCATCGAGCCGTCCATCGATCTGCGGCGGCGCGGCGGCCTTGGGGCAGGGGTACACGAGGACGGGGTAGTCGTCGGCTTGCAGCGGCCAGAGCCCGGCTGCGAGCAGCCCTGCGAACAGGGCGACGCGGCGAGATGACAAGATGGGCGCCATAGTGCTTGCCTCGGTTGTGACCCCAGCGCGGCACAACGAAAAAGAGGCGCGGAACGCCGCGCCTCTCTTCACGTTGGGCTGGGTGTGCCTCTGTGGGCGCGGGCGTTACTTCTTCGCCTTCTCCCAGTCCGCGAGGAACATCTTCAGGCCCACGTCGGTCATGGGATGCAGGAAGAGCTTCTCCATGATGTCGAATCGCATGGTGGTGATGTCCGCGCCGATCAGCGCGGCTTGCAGCACGTGCTGCGGGTTGCGAGCCGCGGCGACGATGATCTCGGTGGCGAAGCCGTAGTTGTCGTGGATCACCTTGATCTGGTTGGCCAGATCCATGCCGTCCTGGCCGGCGTCGTCGATGCGGCCCACGAAGGGGCTCACGTACGTCGCGCCGGCCTTGGCCACGAGCAGCGCCTGGTTCGCGGAGAAGATGAGCGTGGCGTTGGTCTTGATGCCCTCTTCATAGAGGATCTTGATGGCCTTCACGCCGTCGGGCAGCATGGGCACCTTGACCACGATGTTCTCGTGGATCTTCACCAGCTCCCGCGCTTCGGCGACCATGCCGTCCACCTCCGTGCTCACGACCTCCGCGCTGATCGGCCCGTCGACGATGCCGCAGATCTCCTCGATGAGTTGGTGGAACGGCATGTCCTCTTTGGACACGTGTGAGGGGTTGGTGGTTACTCCGTCCACGATGCCCCAGTCGTTGGCTTCGCGGATTTCGTCCAAGTTAGCGGTGTCGAGAAAGAATTTCATATTGGACCTCTCTGCTGGTGGCCGGGGGTAGGTCTGTGCTCAACGCGCGGCCGTGACTCCTTGGGCACAGGATCGCCTGAGGCTGCTTTTGTACCACGGGAGCATGGGGGAGTCAACAGGAACGGGCAGCCGGAGCGCGTTCCTTGACTCCGCGCCTGCCCGCCTGCTACACTTCCGCATTCGCCGGCTGGGGGCCAAGGAGCGCACTTCAGGGCGTGCGAGACTCTGCCCAGCCTGCCCCGTCTAAGAGGATGCCGTCATGTACGAGAAGAACGTCGACCGTGTTGAAGAGATTGTCCGCAAGCAGAACGAATGGCGGAGCCGGACCATCAACCTTATTGCGAGCGAGAACGTGATGAGCCTGCGCGCGCGGGCGGTCATGGGCTCCGATTTCGCGCACCGCTATGCGGAGGGCCACCCGGGCGAGCGCTACTACCAGGGCACGGACATGATCGACGAGGTGGAGACGCGGGTCAAGCAGCACGTGAAGACGCTGTTCCACTGCAAGCACGCGGAGGTGCGGCCCATCTCCGGGACCATCGCGAACGACGGCGTGTTCAGCCGCTACATCGGCTACAACGACATCGTCATGGTGCACTCGACTCCGGGCGGCGGCCACATCAGCCACCACCGCGCGGGGTCCGTGGGCAAGTACACCAAGAACATCATCAACATCCCGCTCGCGGCCGACGGCTGGCGCGTGGACGTGGGCAAGACGATCGGGCTCATCAAGGATGTCAAGCCCAAGGTGATCATCTTCGGCCGCAGCCTGTTCCTCTTTCCCGACCCGGTGGCGGAGGTGGCGGAGGTGTGCGCGGCTTGTGGCACGACGATCCTCTACGACGCCGCGCACGTGCTGGGCCTCATCGCCGGCGGCAAGTTCCAAGATCCCCTGCGCGAGGGCGCACACCTCATCACCGGCAGCACGCACAAGACCTTCCCCGGCTCACAGCGCGGCATCGTGCTGAGCAACATGGGCCTGAATGATTGGCACAAGATCGACAAGGGAGCGTTCCCCGGCTCGTCGTCGAACCACCACCTCGACACGCTCGTCGCGCTCGCAATCGCCACGTACGAGATGCTCGAATACGGCCATGCTTACGCGGAGCAGATCGTGGCCAACGCCAAGGCGCTCGGCGACGCGCTCTCGGCCAAGGGCTTCGACGTGCAGGCCAAGGAACTGGGCTTCACCGAGAGCCACCAGATCGCCGTGGACATGCGCCAGTTCGGCGGCGGCGACGAAGTGGCCCGCGTCCTCGAAGACAACAACATCATCCTCAACATGAACTTGCTCCCCTTCGAGCCGCTCGACCGGGTGAACAACCCGGCCGGCGTGCGCATCGGCGTGCAAGAGATGACGCGCTTCGGCATGAAGGAAGACGAGATGCAGACCCTTGCCAAGCTGTTCGCAGAGTGCCTGAGCAAGGGCCACTACGTTGGCGACCGGGTGACGGAGTTCCGGTCCCAGTACCAGAAGGTGCACTACTCGTTCGACGATGCCGAGCCCACACTCTGGAATGCGCAGCCGGACGGGGGAGACGAGTAAAACGGCCCGCAGCCGCACCCGCATGGAGTCACCCGCCATGAGACCTCTTGCCATTGCCGTTCTGTTCGCCGCGTCTGCCGCCTATGCCGCGGACAACGCCCCGCCCCCTGGTTTCGAGTTGCTGTTCAACGGCAAGGACCTCACGGGCTGGAAGGGCCTGGTGGGCAACCCCAAGTCTCGCGCCAAGATGGCGCCTGAGGCCCTCGCCGCGGCTCAAGCCAAGGCCGACAAGATCGTGGCCAAGGCCTGGCACATCAAGGACGGCGCGCTCGAATACAACGGCAAGGGGCGCAGCCTGTGCACGGCCAAGGACTACGCGAACTTCGAGATGTACGTGGACTGGAAGATCCCGCCCGGCGGCGACAGCGGCATCTATCTCCGCGGCGCGCCTCAAGTGCAGATCTGGGATGTCAACCGCCATCGCGAAGGATCGGGCGGGCTCTACAACAACAGGAAGCATCCGAGAAAGCCGATCGTCTGCGCAGACAATCCAATCGGCGAGTGGAACACGTTCTACATCAAGATGGTCGGCGAGCGCGTCACGGTCAAGCTCAATGGGAAACTCGTCGTGGACAACGTCGTCATGGAGAACTACTGGGAGCGCAACAAGCCCATCTACCCCACCGGCCAAATCGAGCTACAGCACCACGGCTCGAAGCTGTGGTTCAAGAACATCTATATTAAAGAACTGCCGGACGCGCCGGCAGGGGATGCGAAGGCAGAGTAGGGCGCTAACAAATTGCGGTAGCCGAATTCGCCAGAATTCGGGCGATCTGTGAATCGGTTGACGCCCCGCCCGCATGCTGGCGCATGCGGCTACCGTAGCCGCACCCGCCAGGGTGCGGGCGAAGACGCAAGATGACCGCCATTGGTCACGGGCGTCGCAGTCACCCACACGAGAGCGAACCCGGAGGACACCCATGCCTGAGGAATTCGACACGATTATCGTTGGTGGCGGGCCGGCCGGCCTGGCCGCGGCAATCTACTCGGGCCGCGCGGAGCTGAAGACGCTCGTGCTCGAACGGCTCTTCGTGGGCGGCCAGTTGGCCATGACGAACGAAGTCGCCAACTACCCCGGCTTCCCTGATGTCATTGGCGGGCCGGAACTCATCGAGCGCATGCAAAAGCAAGCCAAGCAATTCGGCCCGGAGTTTCGCACCGAGGAGGTGCGTGAGATCGTGCTCGACGGCGACTACAAGATCGTCACGACCGACAAGAACCAGTATCGGTGCCCGGTCGTGCTCCTCGCCATGGGCGCGGACCCGCGCAAGCTGGGCGTGCCGGGCGAGGAGGAGTTCCGCGGCCGCGGCGTGAGCTATTGCGGCACGTGCGATGCGCCGTTTTTCAAAGACAAGAAAGTCGTGTGCGTTGGCGGCGGCGATGTCGCGCTCAAGGAGGCCCTCTTCCTGACGAAGTTCGCGAGCGAACTCGTACTTGTGCACCGGCGGCAGGGGTTCCGCGCAGAGATGATCTATCAGACCGAGGTGCGCGAGCATCCCAAGATCGAGTTGATGCTTGATTGCGTCGTGGACAAGATCAACGGCGGCGAGAAGGTGTCCAGCGCGGACGTGCGCAACGTCAAGACCGGCGAGACACAACAGGTGGACTGCGAGGGCGTGTTCATCTTCGTGGGCAGCGCACCCAACACGGGCTTCCTCGGCAACCTGTTCCCGGCCGAATGCGGAGGGCACCTGGCGACGGACGCGCACATGGCCACGTCCGTGCCGGGCATCTACGCCATCGGCGACGTGCGCGAGGGCTCGTATCGCCAGATCGCCACGGCCGTGGGCGAGGGCGTGACCGCGGCCATGGCCGGGGAGCACTGGATCGGAGAGCTACGGGCGAAGGAAAAGGGCGAGGGCTGAAGCGAAGAAGGCCTGACAGGCCGGCCGGGACAACGGGGGCAGCCACGAACGAAACCAACTTAAAGTCTTCGCCCTGTGTGTGCCACGGGGGGGGGCTCTTTCAACACGTGCGATTCGTCCCATTCGTGCAGGGCTGGCCTGTAGCCACGCCGCTCCGCCGGCGTGGCTGGCCGGCGGCGCCAGAGCGCCGCGGCCACAACGCGTCCCCGCCGGCCCTGAACTCGCGCCATTCGAGATACGCCCGCCGGTCGTCATCGACGAAGCACGAGAATGGGGTCACACCGTTTTTAGTCACGTAGGGCGAGAATGGGGTCACCCATTAAGGCCCTGTCAAGAGAAAAAGCATCTCCAACGGCAGAATCTTCAGGTCGGATTCTTCGTCTGCGTCTTGAGTGACGACCCGGCATCGCGGCCGATTCGTCGGACTCGCGCGCGCACACACACACTCAGTGGCTGTCGGCGTGCATTCCTTCGACCTCACGCCGGCGAGACCGTCCGGTCCGGCGGCGCGGTTTCGCACCTGTGATTTCGCGGGTTTTGGGGCTGAAAAGGCTTCGCATGACGGAGGTCGCGAAA
>JAJRTI010000747.1 GCA_024278415.1 Planctomycetota bacterium
ATCCGCCTGTTGCGGCAGCGATGTCGAGGCGACGAACCGTTCAAGCAACTCGCGCGGTCCCAGTTGCTGACGGCTCGGCGGTGGATGGAATACACGCCGGAATTCCTGGCGTCCCTGGTGCCGCCGAGGGGCGCGCGCTTCGCCCATGGATTCGCCGGTGATCCGGAAGTGGATCAATCCTGGAAGTACTTTGGCGGCGCGGGAATCTGCGACCTGAAACGCCCTGGCACTTTGAAGTCACCGCACACCGGCCGGGTGTATCAGCCTTTGGAAGAGGGCGGCAAGCATTTTGATGACGGGAGCGGCTGGATTCGCCCCTCCGACGGCAAACGGTTTTACTTGCGGGGCATCTGGTATTCCTATGCGGTCCGGCAACTCCATGCCGGAGTAGACGCCCTCGCCTGGGCCTATGCTCTGACCGGGCAGGAACCCTTTGCCCAGCGCGCCTTGCGAATCTTGGACGCATTGGCTGCCCTGCGCCCCACCACGGACCCTGCGGCCACCATGGACAATCGCCATACGTGGGTGCTGGACGCGTGCAAGGCGGATCCCACTTTCCAGTACGCCGCGTTCAGCTACATGGGCAATCTGGGAAACCAGCGGATGACGGACACGGCCCTCTCGCTGGATCTGCTGGCCGCCAGCCCGTTTACTCGGTCCGACTCGCCCACCGCTCCGGGGAAATCGATCTTGGAGCATATTCAGGACGATTATTTCGTGGTCCTGGAACGCCACAACGGATCGCGGAAGATCGTGGGATTTCAGAATCACGTTCAGGCGATGGTGATGAACGTGCTGGCCCAGGCCCTGCTGTTCGAGCGACCAGCCGATGTGCAGTACGCCTTGGATTTTATTTACGCGGCGATCGACAACACGATTGATCCGGACGGTGCGTACTATGAAGTCAGCGGATCGTACAGCGGCACCGGGCTGTACTACATGGGCGGCATCATTCGGTTGTTGGCGCAGGTTGATCCGTCCAGCTATGAAGCGGACATGCCGGACGGGGCGGAGAAGCCCTATGGTTTGCGATTGGCGAATCATCCCCGTTGGCACGCCTACATTGTCGACAAATACTACCGGGAGGAAATATTGGGGCGTCGCCCCACGTATGGTGACAGCGGATTGGATCGAACGACCGGCGCGCCGGGCCTGATGGTCTCGATACGAAATCTTCGCCGGGGATATTTGCAGGATACGCTGCGTCAAGTGACGGTCCCCAAGTGGCGCGAACGGGTTCGGAAACTGTATGGACGCATCTCTCCCGATGTTCGACGAAAAGCCTCCCTGGCAAGGCCCTGGTTCGGGGGCGAATTGGAAAGAGAATACGATCCGCCGCACCCGGTGGAGGGTGACGATACAACAACGGACTCCAATCTGCTGGGGTACAAGGGGTTGGGCGTCTTGCGCAGCGGACGCGGCTGGGATCGCCGAGCCCTGTTGTTCCGTGCCGGCTGCTATGCCAGTCACGGTCACGACGACTCGATGGCCATCTTCTGTTATGCCCATGGGCTCGCTTGCACTGGAGATTTTGGGTATTCGTTGTATGGCTACCCGGATCATCTTGGATTTGGCGCGCGGGCGGTCAGTCATCCACTGGTGGTCGTGGATGAAGACCCCGATGCACCCCACTACGGGCGCTATGCGCCGGCGGCCTCTATTCGCGTGTTTGCTCCGCTGAAACCCGCGCAGATCATTGAGATGTCGGCTCCCGGTTTGTGGGCGGATTGCGGCGTGGATGAGTACAGCCGGCAAGTGTGGCAGGTGGATGTCGACGAGACGCATTTCTACTGGCTGGATATCTTTCACGTGCGGGGAGGCACGGTGCATGACTATATCTGGAATGCTCGCTTTCTGGACGAAGCCCGGGAAGACGACGGATTGTCACTGGAAGGGGTTGTCTGCCAAGGGGTTGACGGCGTATGGGTCTTGAACGCGTTGCGTGATCCCGGGCGCGACACGCTGACGTACAACCGACCGGGGTTGAGTTGGGGCGAGCGTTTGCGCCCCGGTGGCCTGATGGCGCCGTCGGATGATCCACACGAGAAGATCGGCTACAGCGGCTGGAAGGCGCCTCCCGGAAATGGATATGGGTTTATCTATGATGTGCGCACGGGCAAGCCGCGTGAGCAGTGGTCCGCCTCCTGGGATGTGGGAGAGAATGAAGCCCGCATGAAGATCACCATGCTGGGTGCGCAGGGTCAGCAGGTGATTCGGGCGCGTTCGCCGGTGATCAACAAACCCGACAAGCGTCATGCTGTCGTGATCGCGCGGCGGGAGGGAAACGCGCCCCTGAACAGCCGCTTTGTCAATCTCGTCCAGGTGGCCCGTTCGGATAGCTTTACCGTGCGGGCAGCTCAACGACTGGACTCCGGTCAAGGCGAAGGCGTGGCGGTGCGCATCCAACTTTGCAACGGGATGGAAGACGTGATCTTGTCAACGGATTCCGATGACGGCGAGATTCGAGCCGGCGGGGTGACACTCCGTGGTCGCTATGGGTGGGTGCGGCGCGACACGCAAGGCCAGCTTGTTCGGATGCAGCTTGTTCGCGGCACACGGTTGACCTGCGGGGCCGTGGAACTCACGTGCCCAACGCCCATGATCACCTGGTCGCTCGAAGCCTGTGAGGAGCGAGAGGGTCGATACGCCTTGAGGACGCCCGCCGTCAAAGCTCTACCGCCGCCGGGAACCACACTGCTGGCCGGCAGCGCGGCCGGCGCGCCGTTGCCCTACGTGCGCAATCATGCCGTCCCCACTCCGGCGCCGGTCTCCCGCGCGAAAGGCACGGTCCTGTGTTTCGACGAGGAGATGCTTTCGATTGGGCATTTGGTCATCGAAGCGATTCCGGACGATCATACGCTGCGTTTCACCTACCCGAGCGAGTTGGGCTATCACCCGGATACCGGCGCATACAATGGCCGGTTGCTGGTCCGGGACGGCGATCCTGGGATGACGACGCGCATTCGACGGCTCATTCCGGAGGAAACCGGGCGCACCAGCCGCACGGCTGAAGTGGAATCGGTCGAGGGGTTCCATGTCGGTGACATGGTCCGCGTCATGCTGCTCCAGCCCGGCGATCAACTCCAGTGGCCCCAGCACGCCGTGCTGACGCGCCCCTGATACCTGTTTGTCACACTCTTGAAATCTTGGAGAAACCGACGATGCGATGTTCACTCAACGCGATCTGTGCGGGAATGATGACAATCATAGTGGCGGCTGCATTGCCGGCCAGCGGACAACCTCTCGTGACGCCGGCGCCACGCGATCTCACCTGGACGGACCAGCCACTCGACTTGGCCGATGCTGTCATCCGGGCGGTAGGGCCGCGGGAACAACAGGTCGCGAGACTCTTGGCCCACGAAATGCGGCGACTGCACGGCGCGCGGCTGACGGTCACGCCGGAGGCATCTTCGAAACCAGGCCCATCGATCACGCTGGCTCTGGCCGGTTCGCCCGAAGCGGCAGCGGTCTTGGAGAAGATGGCCGGCAAGGCGAAATGGCCACCGCCACGCAATCGTGAAGAAGGCTATCTTCTGGAGGTTGGCGCGCACGACGCAGTTGTCTTCGCCGAGTCGCAGCGAGGACTTGTCTACGGATGCCAGACGCTGCTGCAACTGGTGGCGCCTGCATCGGAAGGCAAGGTCAAGCAACTGGTGGGAGCCCGGATCGCCGACTATCCGCAGCTCGGATTTCGCGGCGTGCACATCTGCATCTTTCCTAACACCGAACTGGCCGCCGTGCGGCAGATGATTCTGCTGGCCGCGCGGTTCAAGTACAACGCCGTCGTGATCGAATTCTGGTCTTCACTGCAATCGAAGAAGCAGCCCGAAACGGCCTACGAGCACGCTTTCAGCCCCGAGCAGATCCGCCCGCTCGTGCGTCTTGGCCACGCTTTGGGGATGGAAATGATCCCGATGCTCAACTCATGGGGCCACGCCAGCGGCATGCGCGGTCGATCGGGCGAGCACGCCGTACTCGACCGCTTCCCGCAGTACAAAGACCTGTACGAGCCCGACGGATGGTCGTTCTGCCTGTCAAATCCAGAGGTCTACGGTCATCTGTTCGATCGCTACGATGAGCTCTTGGAACTGTTTGCGCCGGTCCATTACTTCCATTTGGGGCTGGACGAGGCGTGGGGCCATCTGGGACTGAAGGAAAATGTCGTGTGCCGCGGGGA
>JAJRTI010000053.1 GCA_024278415.1 Planctomycetota bacterium
GAGCACACGGACATCCTGCCCGAACACTCGACCATGAGTTTAGTCGCCCTGCCAGGCGGCAAGCTCCTCGGCGGCACCACCACAAGCGCCGGCACCGGCGGCGAAAAGAAGGCGGAGGTCGCGGAACTCTACATCATGGACATGACCACCAAGAAGGTCGAGTGGCACAAGCCGATGTTCGCCGGCGTGCAGAGCTACACGGACATGTGCCTCGCGCCGGACGGGCAGGTGTACGGCTTCGCGGACTACAAACGCTTCTTCGTCTTCGACCCGGCCACGCGAGAGATCGTCCACGAGGAAAACACGGAGGCCGCGTTTGGCCGCACCAACTCGCAGCAGGGCCCGCGCACGTTCGTGAAGGCTCCCGATGGGACGATCTACATCCTCTTCCGCAAGGGCATCGCCAAGGTCACGCCCAACACGTTCCAGATCGAGATGCTGGCCGAGTCGCCGGTCTCCATCGGCCCCGGCGGCGACATCCTCGACGGCCGCATCTACTTCGGCAGCGGCTCGCATCTGTATAGCTACCGCGTCGCCCCTTGACCTCGCGGCGCAGGTGTAGTATTGCATGGGGCCCGATTCACGCGCAACTAATATACTGTCGTATGCCCCACCGATCAGAGAGGCTCGTGCAGGCATGACCCAACCCTCCGCCCGGCAGGTGCTCATCGCCACTTTGGGGTCGGAACCCCAGGTGGTCACCTTGGTGCTCGATGAGTTGCGGCGACGCGGGCAACCGATTCGTGATGTCGTTGTGGTCCACACAACGGCCGCGGCGGAGCCGATCCGGGGCTCTCTCCAAAGGTTGTCTGAGGAAACTCGGTTCTACCGCAAGGCGCGGCCTTCGGTGCGGTTCAGCTTTGCGCCCATATCCCGTCAAGATGGCGGCCCGGTCGCGGACGTGCAGACGGAGGAGGACGCCGGCGCCGTCTTTGCCACGCTCTACCGCGAGGTGCTGGAAGCGAAGCGGAAAGGATGGGGCGTTCACCTGAGCCTGGCTGGGGGCCGCAAAATCATGAGCGCGTACGGCATGGCTGTCGCGCAGATGCTCTTCGACGAAGATGACCGGTTGTGGCACGTGCTCTCTGAGGGCCCCCTCCTGGACGAGAAGCGAATGCACGCACAGCCTGGCGAGCGCGTGCGGCTCGTGCCCGTGCCGGTGCTGAGGTGGAGTCTGGTGTCGCCCGCCGCAACGGAGTTGGCGCGCACGAGCGATCCGTTCCTAGCTGTGCAAAAGCAACGGGAGATGCAGCACGCCGCGGCCGATGCGCAGAAGAGGGCATTCCTCAAGGAAGATCTCACGCCGGCGGAACGAGCCGCTGTCGAGTTGCTTGTCACGAAGGGCTTATCGGACAAGCAGCTTGCCCAGAAGCTCGGGCGAAGCACCAAGACGGTCTCGAACCAACTGGCCGCCGCGTACGACAAGTTCAGCGCTCGGTTTCGCGGGGTGCGGGCGGACCGGAACGTCCTCATCGCTGAGTTGGCCCCCTTGCTGGCGCGTAGGTAGAAATACCTACCCGGCCGTAGGCAACGTTGCTCATGCGGTGTAGACAAGGCCTGTGTAGGATGTGTATGTGCTGATGAAGCCTCATCTCAGATGAAGGCCGAGACGTTGACGCTTCCCGGAACCCAACGATGACAAACCATATCCAGGCCTGGCCCTACACCTTCAAGCTGCACTTCCAGGCGGGCGGCCGCGTCTCCCAGTCGTGGGGCGTCACCTTGCGGGGAGGCTTCGGCGCGGCATTGCGAGCCGTGTCCTGCTCACAAAGCCGGGGCGACTGCCGGGACTGCATCCTCGCCGGGCGCTGTCCGTACGGGTACGTGTTCGAGACACCCGTCCAGCCCGGCGCAGCCGTCATGCGCAAGTATACCCATGCGCCGCACCCGTTCGTGTTTGGGCTGCCCGATACGCTGCCCCAAGCGGTCGACGCTGGCGCTTCCGTCGAGATCGGCCTCACCCTGATCGGCCGCGGCAACGACTACTTCCCTTATTTCGTGTTGGCGCTCCAAGAACTCGGCCAGCGAGGACTCGGCCGCGACCAGGTCAGGTTCGACGTGGTGAGCGCCGATTGCGCGGCCGATTCGGACGGCGCGGAGCCGGCGCTTCGCGGCGGCAAGTGTGCGGCTTGCCGAGGCGTGTCCGTGCCCATTCGGGTTGGCGACGCCGAGGTCTCGCGGGTGGCCGTCGAGTTCGCGTCCCCGGTCCTCGTTCGGCATCAGGGGCGCCCTGCGCGCGAGATCTCCTTCGCTTTGCTCATCTCCAACATCCTTCGCCGCGCGGACCTGCTCTCGGCGTTTCATGGCGACGGGCAACTGTCGCTCGATGCGCCGGCCTTGGTGCGATCGGCCCGGGAAGTCGCCACGGCAGACGACCGGACCCACTGGTCGAGCCGCGACCGCTTCAGCCGGCGCCAGAACCGCACCATGCCCCTGGAGGGCCTCCAGGGCCGCCTGGCATTCGCCGGGCCCATCGGCCCCTTCCTGCCCATTCTCCAAGCTGGAGAGCGCATCCACGTAGGCCGCAACACTTCTTTCGGCCTGGGCAAGATTCGCATCCTCGATATCAGCACCTAAGGAAGCATGATGGCATCTATACACGAGATCATCTTGGCTGGCCTCTTGCACGACATCGGCAAGTTCTATCAGCGCGCCTCCCAGCCTGGCGTGAACATCAGCCCGGAAACGGACACCCTCCGGGGGTACGTCTGCCCGACCTCCGACAAGGGCTACTCCACGCATCTGCACGCGCTCTACACGCGAGAGTTCTGCGACCGCTATCTGGACGCTCTCCCCTCGGCCGTGCGCGCCAGCACAGTGGCAAGATTGGCCAGTTGCCACCACCGGCCCAGCCCCGACGACGAAGCTCTCATCGCAGAGGCGGACAGACTCTCTTCCGCCATGGATCGCCTGCCCGACGACCAGGAGGACGTGCATGGCCGCACCGCGTTTCGACGCGTGCGGCTGCGCGCGGTCGCCCGCGCGGTCGACATCGGCAAGGGCGCCGGCGACGCCGCCTGGGTGCACGAGCTGAAGCCTTTGGCCCCCGACGTCGCCCGCCCTATCCGCGCCGACGATTCCCGTCTCGACCCCGCCGATGGAGCCGATCTGACCCAGGCCTATGCGAACCTGTGGGATGCGTTCGTCGAGGAGTGGGCGGCGAACGCTTGCCCCGACCCGTGGGGCTACATCTGTCGGGCTCTCTCCGTGCTGGAGCGCTTCACCTGGTGCATTCCTTCGGCCACAAACGTCCTGCCAGACATCTCCCTGGCCGACCACCTCAAAACCACCGCGGCCATTGCGGGGTGCCTGTGCGCCCCAGGCGCGCCCGAGAAGGAGCCCTTCATGCTCGTCGCGGGCGACTTCGGAGGCATTCAATCATACATCTTCGACATCCGCTCCGGCGCGGGTGGCTTGGCCCGGCGGCTGCGCTCCAGGTCCTTCTTCGTCTCCATCCTCAGCGACGTCGTGGCTCATCGCCTGTTGCGCCGGCTCGACTTGCCACTCACCAACTGCATCATGGCCGCCGGCGGGCGCTTCCACCTCTTGCTGCCCAACACGCAACCCGCGCGGGACGCGGTCGACGCGGTCCGCAGTGAGACAGACCGCTGGGCGAGGAGAGAGACCAACGGCGAGGTCCACGTGCATCTCGCCGCCGCGGCCATCACCAAAGAGGATCTGCGGGATTTCGCGGCCGCCCTGCAAAAGGTCCGCGCCGCGCTGTACGACGAAAAGCGGCGCCCAGCCCGGTCCGTCCTCCAGACCCGCGACGGTTGGGACGAGGACGCGTTTCTCTTGGATAGGCTCGACGAGCCCGACGAAGGCGGGCTCTGCGACTCGTGCCAGAAACGCTGGGGCGGCCTCGAAGAAGTCCACGGCCGCCAAGTCCCAGTCTGCCCAAGCTGCCGGGAGGACCGCGACCTCGGCCGCGTGCTTCCCAAGACCCGGTTCGTCTGCTTCTACGACGACGACACCGGCCGGCGGTGCGCGCCGGGAGGCTCCATCGCGTTGGCCGCCGGAGACGCGAAACGCCTGCCTGGCCGGCCCTATCTCGTGCTCGACTTGGACGGCGGCTGCGCCGGGCCGGCGGACTGGCCCTTGGCCGGCCATTGGCGCGCGCGGCGCATCCCCATCCACCTCCACGGCGACGAGGCCGGCAACGCCGTCACGTTCGAGGAGCTTGCCGCCGAGGCCACCGGCCGGGAGACCCTGGCGTACCTCAAGGCCGACGTGGACAACCTCGGCCTCATCTTCGCCCAGGGCTTGGGAAAGCCGGACGGCGGCGCGGACAAGCGCTCCATCTCCCGAATCGCCACGCTGTCCCGTTCGCTGGAGATCTTCTTCTCCGGCCGCTTCGAGCAACTGCTTCGCACCGATTTCCCCAAGGTCTACACCATCTACGCCGGCGGCGACGACGTGCTCTGCGCGGGGCCGTGGGATCAGATGGTGGAGCTGGCCGACACGCTGCGCCGCGAGTTCCGGGCCTACACCTGCGAAAACCCCAACTGGACGCTGTCCGCCGGCCTCGTCGTGGTCACGCCCAAGACGCCGGTCCTCGTGGCGACGAGCGAGGCCGAAGCCCGGCTCGATGGCTCGAAGCACGCGCCCGGCGATGGCGTGGAGCCGTATCCGCTCTCATCGCACGACGGCGACGCGGCCCGCAAAGACAGGTTCACCCTCTTCGGATCGAGCATCCCTTGGGCCATGTTCCCCGACGTCTTCAACACGGCGAGGCGGCTCTGGCGCTGGCTCGACAGCGGCCTGCTCACCACCGGCCAGGTCCGCCGCCTCCTCCAATACGCGGACATGCACCGCCAGTTCCAGCGCACCGGCGACACCCTCTACTTGCGGTGGATCCCCCACTTGGTCTACGACCTCAAGCGCAACTGGCGCGGCGGCTCGCCCGAAGCCCGCGAAGCCAAGCAATGGGCGAACAGCCTGGCCCACCCCCACAACCCCGACATGAACGCACTTACATTCGCATGCCACTATGCCCTCTACAGCGTCCGTGGACGCGAAAGGAGCGGAAATGACTGAAAAGAAGAAGGGCACGATCAAGACGATCCTACAAGGCTTTGGCTTTATCACGCCTGACTAGCCCGGCAAGGACGTCCATTTCAACACGCGAGACTGGGATGGAGACAGCCCGCCTCAAGAGGGCGACCGCGTCGAGTTCATCGCCACGGAAGGCGAGAAAGGCCCCCACGCGCATACCGTCTACCTGTCCGGCGAGCCCCGCGTGGCCGCCGCGGCGCCGCGGCGCCCGCGGCAGTCGCATGCGCCAGGCGCGCGCCAGCCATCCGGCTCCGCGGAGTTGCCGCCAGACTGCATCTTCGACAGCTTCTACGGCGACGACGGCCGTCTGCGGCAAGAGATCTTCTACGGAGCGCCCCAGCAGGCCGCGGAAGCGTTCGCCTGCGCGAGCCTCTCCGCCGGCCAGTTGCGCATGCTCTACCAGGGCCTCATGGCCTTCGCCGCGCCGTTGCGGGAGGGCCGCACCGACTTCGCCGACGCCAAGGAGCGCTTCGGAATCTTCTACACCGAGCGCGTCATCCGCCAGGAGAAGCGCGGCCAACTGCCCCCCATCGTGCGCAGACTCTTCGAGACCCACCGCGAACTCGCGCTTGCCAACCAGAAGGAGATGCTCGGACTCTTTCGATACCTGACTAGCATCCTCTGTTACTTCGGCGACCGAGACAAATCCAGGTAATGTCCGCCCCAAGCGGTGTGCTGGAGCGGACGGCTTTCGCCTTCCGTCTTCATCGTGCTGTTGTCCAAGCATAGCGGAATGCGAAGGCCTGTCTGCGTGCGGCACCTGCCTGCGTCGCCGCGCGGCAGGCAGGCGCACAGACAAGCATTCCGCTCCATCGTGTTTCAGCGCCCTACCGCGAACGCACAGCCGGGCCGCCGGCCGGCATGCTGCGATAGACACCCGGCAACATCTTTCTACCCCACCAGGAGGTAAACCATGGCTAAGATCAAGCTCAACGAAATCAAGGTCTTCCGAGGCGCGCTCAAAGTCCTCGGCAGCGGCCTGCGCATCGGCGGCGCAAAAGAGGTCGTCGGCATCGGAGAAACCGACAACCCCATCATCCGCCACCCCATCACCCGGCTCCCCTACGTGCCCGGCTCGTCCATCAAAGGCAAAATCCGCTCCCTGCTGGAGTCCAAATACTGCGAAATGACCCAAACATCGGGCCTGCCCTGCAAGTGCGGCCAGTGCTTCGTCTGCCTCCTCTTCGGATCCGGCGACAGCAAGACCATCCAGTCGCCGTCACGCCTCGTCTTCAGGGATTGCCATCCCACCGAAGCCACCCGCAACACATGGGAACAAGCCGGCGTGTCTTCAGAAGTCAAGACCGAAGTGCTCATCGACCGCAACAAGGGCCTCTCCTACGGCCGCATCGGGCCTCGCACCATGGAGCGCATCCCCGCGGATAGCGACTTCGACTTCGAGTTCTCCCTGCGTGTGTTAGAGGGCGACGACGTGCCCGAACTGCTCGGCAAGCTGGCCGAGGGCTTCGAACTGCTCGAAAGCCACTACCTCGGAGGGGCCGGTTCTCGCGGGTACGGACAGGTCGCGATCCTGCACGAAGACGGCAACCCCATGGCCGAGCACCTGAGGAACTTGTCAGCATGAACGGCTACACCGACCACAAACTCACCCTCCGCCTCAAGGCCGGAGCCGGCACGCCTTGGCAGGCCGACACCCTCTTCGGCCACATGGTCTGGCAAGTGGCGTACGGAGCGCTCGACGGCCTGGAGGTGAGCGACTTCCTCGATGCCTTCTGCTCCAACGCCCCCCCGTTCATCCTCTCCGACGCGTTCCCCAGGGGCCTCATGCCCCGGCCGCTGCTCCCGAGCGCGGCGGAGCCGCAGACCACAGACCCCGAAGCCTACGCGCAAGCCAAACGCCGGCGCAAAGCTGCCTACGTGACCGCGGCCGACTTCGACCGCCTGCGCCGCGGGCTGCCGGCCGAAGATCCCCCGGTGGACGAGCCCTGGGACACGACGGAAGTCGTCCACGCGGCCATTAGCCGCGTCTCCTGGACCACCTCCGGCGACGCCGGCAACCTGTACACCGTCCCCCTGCGCTACCTGCGCAAGGAGTTCGACGACACCCTCGAACTCTACGTGCGCGCGCGGGAGGGCTGGATCGACAAGGTGCAAGCCCTTCTGCGCGCGGTCGCGCGAGTCGGCTTTGGCCGGGACGCGTCCACCGGCTCCGGAGCCTTCGAGGTGAGGGGCTGCGAGCCCCACGCGTTCGACGCGGACGCCGCGGAGTGGGACGGATTCGTCGCGCTGAGTTCGTTTGTGCCGGCTGCCGGCGACCCGGCGGATGGGTTTTGGGCCACGCGCACCAAGTTCGGCAAACTCGGCCCCGGCGCGGGCCAAGGCAACCCCTTCAAGCGGCCGCTCGTGCAGTTGTGCCCGGGCTCCGCGTTCCGCTGCGACGCGCCCCGTCCCTTCTATGGCCGCATGGTGAAAAACATTGCGCCCGGCATGCCCGAAGCTGTACAATATGGCCTCTGCCTGCCGGCGCCATCCGTGTGTTCGTGGTGAGGCCCGTCAGGGTCTCCTCTGCCGCGGCGGCTTAACAGGCCCCATGACGAGCGGAAACCTCTCTTCGGCCTGTTTGGGCCGAAGGTTTCCGCACGTGTCCCAAGTCTTTGAATGGAGGACGCCTATGTTTCAATCGCCGCGCCGAGAATGGAGGTCCCGCCGCCAGTTTTCCGACCGATTTCGCAGGTTTCTACAATCGGCACTGCAACATGCTGGCGGACCATGCGTTGCGACAGCGGCTCTCTGAACCCCCGCCCTGATGAACAAGGGATTAAGAC
>JAJRTI010000054.1 GCA_024278415.1 Planctomycetota bacterium
ACTTCGTGGCCACCACGTACGATGGCGACTGGTTCGACGCCGCGCAGTTGTATCGGCAGTGGGCGACAAAGCAGAAGTGGTGCCGCCGCGGCCGGTTCGAGAGCCGCGACGACATTCCGCAGTGGTTCAAGGAGGCGGACTTCATGTTCCGCGCAGACTCGCGGCGAGGGGCGACGATGTCGTTTCGCACCATGTGCCGCGACGCGCTGAAGACGCTGCACCCGCCGGTCATGTGCCATTGGTACAACTGGATGCCGCAGAGCATCGACAAAGGCCACGACTTGCTCAGCTACTTCCCCCCGCGGCCCGGCATCGCCGAGGCTTGGGCCGGCGCGAAGGAAGAAGGGATCTACATTTTCCCCTATGTGAACGCTCAGATATGGGACACGCGCGCGCCGTCCTTCGCCCAGGCCAAGCCCTACACGATCAAGGACGAATACGGCCGCGTGGTGAATTGGTCCGGCCCCAACTACGCCCACATGTGCCGCACGCAAAAATGGTGGCGCAAGGTGTTGGTGGACGCGTGCGAGAAGCTGGTGAAGCAGTACCAAGTCGGCGGCCTCTACCTCGACCAGCTTGGCTCCGCGTTCAACGGCCTCTGCCTCGACCCCTCGCACGGCCATCCGTTGGGCGGCGGGAGCCACGCGGTGGACGCCGCGCGCGCGTGCTTCACGGAGGTGCGCGAGCGCGTGGGCTGGCAAGTGCCGGTGCTGAGCGAAGCGTCGAGCGAGGAGAACATCGACGTGTCCGCGGGCAAGATCATCCACTACAACATCTGGCCCGGCTTCGTGCCGGCGTTCGCGGCGGTGTACCACGACTACTGGAGCTTCTACGGCCGCACGGCCGGCGGCAAGCCGGGCGATCCCTTGGGCTTCATGAACACCGGCATGATCTACATCATTGGCGGCCAGATCGGCCGCATCTGGCCCGGCCGACTGCCCGATGCGCTCAAGGGCGACAGGAAGCACGGATACGGGCCGCAGGCCCAGTTCCTCAAGCGCCTGGTCGAGGCGCGGCGCAAGGCCGCCAAGTTCCTGCGCTACGGCCAGATGCTGCGGCCGCTCGAGCGGGCGTGCGAACTGCCCCAAGTCCAGACGCATCGCTGGCACGGCAGCCGAGAAATGTCCACGCCCGTGGTGCTGCCGGCCGTGATCTCGTCCGTGTGGCGCGCGGGCGACGGCGAGGTCGGCATCGTCATGGCGAACCTGACCGATCAGCCGATAGACTTCGCCGCGCGGTTCGATCCAAGCGAGTACGGCCTGCCGACGCGGATCGAGGCGAGGCCGGTCGTGGGCGACGCACCAACGATTCAAGAGGCAGCAGACAGGAAGGTCATTCGCTCGCGCGTGCCCGGCCACGACACGGTGATCGTGGGACTGCGCGGGAGGTAGTGGGACAGTGACCAGTGACCAGTGACCAGTGACTGCTTACTGATGACTCCGTCACGCCCCGCCGTCTCAGTCCCCCACCGTCTCCTCGACTGCCCAGATGTTCCGATACCGCACCGGGTTGTCATGGTCTTGGAGCAGCAGCGCGCCCTTGCGTACGCTCGCCTTGGGGCCTTTGCCCTTCCTGGGGAGCTTCTGTTTGTCGTGGATCACGATGCCGTTCTGCCGCACGCTGATCGACGCCGGCTCGATCTCATTGCCATCCTCGTCGAGGCGGGACGCGCGAAACTCGATGTCGTACGTCTGCCACTTCGAGGGCGGGAGGCACGCGTTCACTTTGGGCGCCGCGACTTTGTAGAGCGCGCCGCAGTCCCGGTACGTCGGCGCGAGCCCGAACGAATCGAGGACCTGCACCTCATACCGGCCCTGGAGGTAGACGCCGCTGTTGCCGCGAGCCTGGCCGCGGTGCGTCGGCTGGTACGGGCATCGGAACTCCAAGTGCAGCCGCACGTCGCCGAACTCCCGCTTCGTCCACGTGCTGCCCTTGCCCACCGCAACCTCCATGCTACCGTCCGGCAGCGCCTTCCACTCTTGGTTCGTCCACGCGGCCAACGACGGTGCTTGGCCCGGCGTGAAGGGCAGCAGCACGATCGCGCCCTTCGGGGGTTTCGCTCCAAGCGTAGGCGATTGGCGCTCATACGCGGCCAGGACCGCGCCATTGCTCAACGTGAGTTTGCGGCCCTTGAGCAGGCCGCTGGCTTGCTTCCCACCCACCGTTCCCTCAAACTCGGCCTCGTCGCCCTCGGCCCAGCCATCGAGTTCATAGCGCTTCGACACGCCGGCGCGAATCACGTAGAGCGCCGCCGCGTAGCGCCCGCCGCCCAGGGGATAGACCTTGGCTTCGAGGTGGGAATCGGTCCGCTTCCCCCTGTACTCGCCCATGAAGGGATCGTCCGCGCCGGTGAAGCTCCGGGCCTTCCTGAGCCGCGGCGACTTGAAACCCTTGGGCGGCCCGGCCTGGTAGCGGAGGCCGCCGAGGTGTTGGCCGTCGCGGGTGCGGAACCGCGCGCATGCTCCCCATCCGCCGGCGCCTTGCGTGATCTTCATCACCAACTCGTTCCAGCCCGGGGCCAGCTTCACCCGCGCCTTGTCCTCGCCCGGGCGGACGGGCCGCGGCACGTTGTTCTTGTGCACCACCTTGCCGTTGAGCCACGCGAGCACGCCGTCGTCCGTGCCCATCTCCAGCCGCGCAGGCTGCGCCTTGGGCGAGAGGATGTAAGCGCGCAGGTAGGCCGCTCGGTTGTTGCCGCCGATCACGGCGATCAAGTTCACGACCCATGGCCTGTTCCGATCGCCGTTGTCCTTGACCCTGCGCCATTCGGCCTTCGTCGGGTCCGCGGCCTCAGGGGCGAAGGGCACGTCCTGGAGCTGATGGCCGCCCACGCCGACCTTCACGTAGGGCCCGGACACTTGCCAAGTCGTGATGTAATCCTCGTATTTGCCCATCGCTTCGAGAGCGGCCTTGGCTTGCTTCTGAACGTCCTGATCCACCGATGCCGCGAGCAAAGGCCTCAGCGCGGCCCTGGCGTCGGTAGGCTGCTTGGCCGCCAACGCCTGGCCGATCTCCAGCAGCGCCGCGGCCGCGGTCCCTCGCATCGGCTCGTTTTTCAGGTCCGCCACAAGCGCGTCGAGCTTCGAGAAATCGCGCACGCAGTCCCAGCCGGATAGCGCCGCGCCGTCCCTATCACGCACGCGTGCGCACGCGGCCCAATATCCGCTCTTCTGCGTGATTTTAAGCATGAGCCGATTCCACCCACGGCGCAAGGCCACGCCTACGATGTCTTGCTCGGGTTGACACGACCTTCGCGCGTCGTCGCGCGCGATCTCCTTCCCGTTAAGCCACGCCTTGAGGCCGTCGTCGCTGCCCATCTCCAAGCGCGCGTGCTGCTCCTTGTCCGACCGCACCCACGCCACGAGATAGGCCGCGCAGTTGTTGCCGCGGAGGATCTGGTCCAGGTTTACGCACCAATGCTTTCTCGGATTCGGGTCGCCCGTGAACGCGGCCCACTTCACGTCCTTGCCTTTGGGCTTCTCCGGCGCGAACGCGACGTCGATAAGCGCGACACGCTTCTGTCCGAGCTTGCGCCGCGGCTTGGCGTACGACGGCGAGATCAGCCAACTCGGGATGTAGTCGTCGTAACGCCTCAGATCCGCGAGTGCGTCTACAGCTCGCTCCTTGATGCGCGCGTCTTGGCGCGAATCGATCACGTCTCGAATCGCGGCCTCGGCCTCCTCGCGATGGGGATAGCTCACCGCGTCCGCGATCTTGAGCATGGCGGCCGCGGCCTCGGCTTGGAGTGCGTTGTCCGCGAGGTATTGCCGCGCGGCGTCGAGAGCGGGCAGGGCGGGCACATTGGCGACGCCGGCGAGCACGAGCTTGCGTTCGTCGGGCCGCCGTGCGGCGGCCATTGCGTCTGCGAGCATCTTCAGTGTCTCGGCCGCGGGCCGCTCGCTTGGGAGACCGACGAGGCGCACGTAGCCGCGAAGCGCGAGCACCTGGTGCACGGGGTTCTCGGCCTCCCGCGCCAGCTTGAGCAAGTCATCGAGCGCGCCGGCGTCGGGCCAACTGCTCAGGCTGCGCACAGCCGCATCCCGAGTGGCTTCGTCGCTCAGCGCCGCGCGCACCGCGTCCAGCGCGCGCGCGCCTCCGAGCTTGCCAAGCACGTTCAGCAACTCGCCCCGCGCGGCCGCGCTCGCGCGCTTCGGCCCGGCGAGGATGGCCGCGGTGCAGGCGTTCACGTCGCTCACGTTCTTGCACACCGCCACGAGCGCTTTGCCCGCGGCTTCGCGGTCGCCTGCTTGCTGGGCAGCGGCCAGCAGCTTCACGAGCGCCGGCACGTCGTCCAGCCCGGCGAGCACACCGAGCGCCTTGAACGCCGCGGACCGCACTTTGCGCTCAGGATCGGCCGCGTGCTCGAGCAGCCGCTTTGCCGCGGCCCGCGTCCGTCGGCCGGCCAGGGCCTCGATCGCCTCGACGCGCGCGCGGGGCTGGCCTGCGCCGGCAGCGGCGATGAGCGCGGCGTCCACGCCTGGGCCCATGATGCGGCGGAGGCTCTTGCGCGCGGCCGCTCGCTCGGCCCCCTTGCCGGCCGCGGCCTGGGCAAGCACGGGCACACACGACGCGTCTCCAAGCGATGCCAATGCCGCGAGCGCGGCCACACGCACGCCCGCGTCCTGGCTTCGGGCCGCGGCCATGGCGGCCGGCCGCGCGGCAGGGTCTCCTCGTTCGGCAAGGGCGTCGAGCAGCAGCGCCTGGCCGGCAGGGCTGAACTGAGGAAGCGCGTTGGCGAGGGCCTGCACCGCGGCCCGGCTCGCCGCGTGGCGGATGAACTCCGCGGCCGCGGCTTGAAGGCCCTTGGACTCACCGCCCAAGACCTGCTTGACGAGGGCCGCGGCCTGCGCGGGCCGCGCGGCGAGCAGGCCTTGGAGCGCGGCGATGCGCAGGTGTTCCGCTCGGGCGCTCTTGAAGAGCCGCTCGTACACGGCCGCGGCCTCCCCGCGCGCACCCATCGCATCCGCGCAACGCAATTGCGCGTCCGCCACGACCTTGGCGAGCCCTGCGTCGCCCTTGGCATTGAGCCGGCCCAGAGCCTCCAACGCCTCTCGCGTGCCCCGGCGCCCCAAGGCTGCTGCGATCGCGGCGGCCACTGACGGATCGGCATCGCCCGCGTGCTTCACGAGCACGGCCACGCTTGCCGCGTCGCCGCGGGCCGCGAGCGCGTTGATTACGGCCACGCGCCATGCCGGGTTGCCGGCTTGCTCCAGCGCGCGGCGGAGAGCGTCGGAAGCCGCGGGCGACGTGTTCGCTTGCAGCGCTCGGCGCGCGCACTCCCGCGTCTGTGGGTCGTTGTGCGCGAGCAGCATCGCAAGGCACGGCGCCGCGGCGCCGCGGCCCATGAACTGGAGTTGTTTGATGAGCCAGAGCCGCGCGGGCTTCGGCGTATCGGGCTTGAGTTGTGCGACGATCGCCTTCTCCGCGGCTGAGCGCTCAACCTCCGCCCCCGGCCGGCTGGCGCGCCAGCAGATGTCTTGATAGGTCTGCTGCGGCGCCTTGCGCTGGTTCGGATCGGCTTTGCCCATCTGCGGCAGCAGTGCGGCCAACACGGCCGCGTGCGCGGCCTGCCACTGCTCGGGCGTGCGCTCCCGCGGTGCGCTGTCGCCTTTGAGTTCGGCAATGAGCGCCTGCACATCCGGCTTGGCAGCTATGGCGGGGACCAAGAGCCGCACGAAAAGGAAAGCAGAAAGGACGACACGGAGCGCTTTCATGGGGTTCTCTCTAGCGCGGCCGCTGGCCGCAACCGAGCCCAGCAACCACTCGCGGCGGACGGCTTCGTCCGCCACAACGGGAGGTCCAGGCATGGACAGGGTGGGCTGGACGAGGCCGTGTCCAGCGCGAGTGACGGACATGATACAGGGATACCCGTTCGCGAAGAGGGCACACGAACTTCAACATCTTTCGCATTTTCGCCCTGGCCGCCAGCAACCGCAATGGCAAACGGCCCCCGCTCACGGCTTGAAGACGTATGCCACGTCATCGAGGTAGAACGTGCACCCCTCAGGGTTGTCGCGCTTGGTGACGACGAACGCGAACCCGCCGACCACGTTCGACAGGTCGGCGCCGGTCAGGTCGATGGTGAACAGGTTCCACTCGGACGTGAGCGTCAGCTTGGGCGTTGCGGCCTCGGCCGTGTCCGCGTGGGGCCCGCGCACGCCCCCCATCTTGAACGTAACCACTTCGCCGCCCTCATCGCCTCGCGCCCAGAACGTCAGTTCAGCCGCGTTGGTGAGATCGCGGCCTGGCGCCTGTGCCCAGTTGCCCTTGGGGTGCAGCCAGTAGAGGCCGGCCCATTCGCAATCACCCAGGCCATCGTAGGTGACTTGGAGACAGGTCTTGCCGGCATGCGGCTTGTCCGCGCACTCGGCGTCCAACTCGACCGCGTCCTCGAAATCTCCGAGCCAGCCGCTGGGGGCGAAGGGCTCGTCCTGCAACGGCGCCTCCGCGTACAGCACGAGCGTCTTGGGCGGCGACGCCGGGGCCGCCGCGGACGCGCCGGCGTCCGGATGGCTGGACTGCTCCGGCGTGCACCCCGCGGCAAGCATGCCGGCGACGCTGAATGCCCATAGGAATGCAGAACGTTGCGTGGCCACGTGCGCTCTCCATCTTCGCCAAAAGCAGAACGATGCTTGGCGCGCACTGTACCATAGGCCATCGGCGAGAGTCAACGATGCTGGCTCATACTGGAGCGAAGCCGGCCGCTCCATCTGCGGCCCGCCCCCCCCTACATCTCATCGGCCGGTATCGGTCTGAGCAGATGAGGCCTAAAGCGATCGGCCACGTGGTAGCGCGCCTCTACGCTGACCAGCCACTCCCGAATCGCGTTATTGAGCCGGCGCTCCACGTCCGGCGCTTTCCCGATCAGATTATTCTGCTGCGCGTAGTCGTCCTTCAGGTTGTAGAGTGCGGACAACTCCTCGTCGGGCTCCGCCCATCGAAACAGCACCCACTCGCCGTCCGTGACATTGATGGCCTCGCCATGTCGGCCGAAAAACACGTGTTCGTGTCCCCCCGAGGCTCCGGGGTCGCCCTCCAATCGGGGCAGGATTGAGACGCCGTCCATGTCGCACCCGGGGCTGATGCCCGCGTTCTCAAGAATGGTCGGATTCAGATCCACGAAGGACATGAGTGTGTCGTCCCGCCGGCCGGGCGAGCACCCGGGGTGGTGGATGATGCAAGGGATATGCGCCAGCTCCTGGTACATGTTCGAGTCGCCCAGCTCTCGCCACGGCTTGCCGATGGTGTCGTGCTCGCCGAAAAGGTACCCGTGGTCCGTGGTCAGGATCACGGTCGTGTTCTCCATGAGCCCCAGCGTGCGGATGCGGTCGAGGAGCATGCCGGTCCAGTAGTCGAGCATGGTGACCTTGCCGGCGTAGAGCGCCTTCACGTGGTTCAACTCGGCCTCAGTCATGTAGTCGCAGGGGCCGTACTGGGGATAGATCACCTCCTCGCCGTCGTAGTCGGGATCGTCGTAGCGCGACCAGTAGTATTTGGGGCAGTCGAACGGCTCGTGGGGGTGGAAGTTGTCGACCCACAGCACAAAGTCCTCCTGCTCGTAGTTGGCTTCGAGCCAGTCCATGGCCGCGACCATGGTCTTGGCCCCCGGGTGGTCGGACTCGGTGCGGCGCATGGAGCAGTTGCGCAGGTATTGGGCGACCATCTTGTCGGGCGACCGGAGTTTCTCCTTGGCGCAGGGGAACTCGATGGGCACGCGCGGGTCCGTGATCCAGTTGTCGCCCTCGTGTCCTCGGATGAACTCCCAGCCGGTGAAGTTGTGTTGGTAGTTGCCTTGGGACCAGCCGGACGCGTCGTAGAGCAGGAGCCAGTTGTCCGAGATCATCATGCTGGTCTTGCCGGCGTCCTTGAGCCGCTTGGCGAAGTCCTCCTCTTCCTGGCCCATGGGCCCCCAGCCCTGGTGTGGGAAATCGTAGCGCCCGGTCCACACGTCCCGCCGCGCGGGGCCACAGGGATAGGACCCGCAGTACGCCTGGGTGAAGACAACCGATTGCTCGGCGAAGCGGTCGATGTTGGGCGTTTCGATCCAGTCGCTACCGTAGCACCCCAAGTGGTCGCGTCGAAGGCTATCTAAAACAATGACGATCGTGTTCATGGCCGGTCCATCTCATGCTGAGGTATGATCGGTATCGGCTGGCTGCTAAAAAGGTTAGACCATCCCAGCCCTAGCTGCAAGCGCGGCGGCCCCAGAACGGGACAAGGGCGAACGCTGTGCGTCCGCCCTCGCATGGTGATCCGAAGCTGGCTCGCCTTAGCTCCCCAGTTCCGCCAGCACAGCGTTCAGGTTTCCCACGACCTTGCCGTTCGCAGGCTCGTCGAGGTAATTGCCGTCCAGGTTCCGCAAGTTCTTGCGATACACCGTCTTGGCTGAACCGTTGTGCCGCATCTGCACAGCCAGGCGCACGACGGTGCGGTCCTCAGTCTCGCCTCGCTTGCGCTTCCACTTCTTCAGCTTGCGCCGGTGATTGCCGATGCGCATGTCGAACTGCTGGTCCGCATTGAACAAGTCCTGGATCTGGCGCCAGGTCAAGCCTTCCTGAATGGCTTCCATCGTGGGGCTCCTTGGGGGCGAATCTTGTGTCTTCAATATCGTAGCGCCGGCCGGGCATTGCAGGCGTTCCGGCACCATAGAGGAGAGTCATAGTGTAGCGAATCGAAGGGACCTTGTAAAGCCAAAGGCGCGGCGCGGGCGGGCGCCCGGCCCTACCGCCTCGCCGCCCCGAGTTCGTCGAGCAACTGCGCGGCTTCTGCGCTCGTGGGCTCTCGCAGCATCGCCGCATCGATATCGCGCTGGGCCCGGTCCCACTCCTTCAGCTTCATGTACGCACGCGCCCGGCCGAGGTAGGCCGGCGCAAAGTCTGGGTCCACCTCGATGGCGGCAGACAGGTCCCGCACGGCCGCGGCCGGGTCCGTGCGCGTGAGAAGCACGCCGCGCACGCGAAGCGCAAACACGTGCGTCGGGTCCAACTCGATGGCCTTGGTGCAGGCTCGGATCGCTTCCCGGGTCTGCCCCTGCGCGTCGTGCACGAGAGCGATGCCATGCCAAGCATCGGCCGCGTGGGGCCGCAGTGCGAGGATAGCCTCGTAGGTCTTCATGGCCTCTGCGTAGTGCCCCTGCTCGCGGGCCAGTGCGGCCATGGCGTAGCGCGCCTCCACGTTGCGGGGCCGCCACTCGACGACCCGGCGGTAATACGCCATGGCCGCCTCAGGCTCGCCGCGCGCTTGATGGATCTGGCCCAGCCGGAACGCGGCCTCCGTGGACTTCGGCTCCGCTCGGAGCGTGCGTTGGAACTCCTGCACGGCCCGCGCCTGGCGGCCGGCCAGCAGGTACGCGTTGCCCAAGTTGCTCAGCGGCCGGCCTTGGCCCGGTGTCGCCATCACCGCCGCACGCCACAGCGCCACGTTCGAGGTCCAGAGGCCCGCGCGCTGCACGCCCAGCGCTGCGGACGCCACGATCGCGAGGCACACCCACGCGGCCGCGGCGCGGCGCCGGCCCCGAACCGCCGCGGCCAACAGCAGGCACAGCCCCAGCGCGGCCACGTAGAGGCGCTGCTCGGCAAACGGGCGATCCCGAAGCGGGATGATGTTGGAGATGGGGAAGAGCGCAATCGCAAACCAAAGCGCGCCAGCCAGCCCGCGGCGCCAACAGAGCGCGCCCACGGTCGCGCACGCAGCCGCGGCGATGAGCGCTGCCGCGAGCAGCGCCGGCCCGCCGGACAAGAGCAGGCGGCTTGGAGGCAGGTGGTCGAGCGTCATGTTGGCCGGCAGCAGACACATGCGCGCGTAGCAAAGGATCGTTGTGGCCGAGGCCTGTAGCCGGCCAGCCAGCCCTGGGCTCGCGGCCTCCGACGCGGCCGCGGGCGGGGTCACCAGCCATTGGCTGCGCAAAACCAGATAGCCCACGGCCACGACCCAAAACGGCAG
>JAJRTI010000748.1 GCA_024278415.1 Planctomycetota bacterium
GACGTGGCGCAAGCCCGATGAAGATTTGTCGCTCACCATGACCATGCCGGCGGGATGTGCGCAGGAGGTGATCGCGGCCGATGGCAAGCCAGAGCTGACACGCGGCGCGCCGGACACGATCCAATACGTGCTGGGCCGCAACGTGCTGCCGAAAGGAGAGGCCGCGCAGGATCGCGGGCTCCTGTCCAAGTACGTCGCGGTGGTCGAGCCCCACCGCGGTGCGCCTTCTGTGACTGGCGTCGAGCAGTTGCGGTGCGAGGGCGTGAGCGCGGAAGCCGTCGGCCTCGTCGTGCGCCGCGGCGAGGAGCGCGATCTGATCCACAGCTCCCTTGCTCCACAAGAGCAGACCACGTGGCGAGTGGACGACCATGAACATGCCTTCATCGTCGCGGCTGAGTTCGCCCTGCTCACGGTCGACGCGCGCGGCGCCAAGCGCGCCTGCATCATCAACGGGACGCTCCTGCGGTACGGCGAGTTCGCCTTGGAGACGGAGCCCGCGCTGGAGGCCAAGGTCTTGAGCGTCGACCACGAGCGCAACGCGATCACGATCGACGCGGTGCTGCCCGCGCCCCATCTGTTCCGCGACACCGTCGTCACCCTAGGCAACGAACTCCACCGAACGAGCTACACCATCAAGGAGGCCACCGTTGCCGATGGCGCCACGATCCTCAGCTTCGGCGACGTGCTCTTCACCATCGGCATGGGCGCGGTCGCCGGCGTGGACAACGCGGCGCGCCTGATCACCGCGGACAGGCAGCTCAACGGCTACGGCCGGGTCGACGCCGGACGGCACGCCGGGCGGTGGCTGTACAACGAGGACAAGTCCAAGGGCTTTCGCATCGCCACCATCGGGCGCAGCAAGATGAAGATAGACGGAGCGGGCGATCTCGACGCGGCGTTCCGAGATACAAACGGCGACGGCAGGCGCCAGTACTGGATCACCGACGTGGGCCCTGGCGACACATGCCGAATCCCCCGCGTCACCTACTTCGAGCGGTGAGCCGGACATCGTTGGGCCTCTGCTTGAGGCTCTCCTATTGGAGAAGAAGAAATGACTAGCTTACACCCACGCTCATGGGCCGGTTCCACGCCGGCACGCACCCTGGCGATGATCGCCATCGGTACATGTCTTGGCATCGGCGCCAACGCGCAAGACCTGCCGGCCAACTTGGTGGCCAACGGCGACTTCGAGACCGACGCGAACCACGACGGTTGGGCCGACGGCTGGCGCAAGCAGCCCAAGGCCCGAATCCAGCGCGAGGCCGGCAACGCTTGGCTCGTGCTCGATGGCTCGTACGCCGCGTCCTATCAGTCGATCAAACTCAAGCCGGAATGGTGGAAGATCAGGCTCACGCTCCGCATGCGTCTGACCGGTGTGGTCCTGGGCAAGGAGGGCTGGCAAAACGCCCGCCTCGCCATGTCCTTCCACAACGACAAGGGCGACCGCATCGGCCCATGGCCGAACGTCGTCAACGGCGTGGGCACGTCCGATTGGGTCCGGCACGAGCGGGAGTTCATGATCCCGCGCGGCGCGACCGAACTTCGGCTCAACCCGGCCAACTTCGGGTCGGCCGGCAAGGTTGAGTTCGACGACATCCGCATCGTGGTCACGCGCACGCGCACGACGAAGAAGGCGGACGCGGCGCTGCCGGCCGGCGCGGCCGCGCCTTGGGACATGACGCGGGCCTGGCGCCGGGCCTCGGCGACGCGCGAGCGGGTGTGCCTCAACGGCCTGTGGGCCTTCCGGCCGGTCGTCAAGGGCGACAGCGACGCGCTTCCCGCGCCGGGCGACTGCTGGGGTTGGTTCAAGGTCCCCGGCATCTGGCCGTCTCCCGACATGACCACGACCCAAGCCGCGCAGAATGTGGTGCTCGCACCCTGGCTCGAAGAGGCGGGCGGGCTGCGCAACGTCGACGTGGCCTGGTACAAGCGCACGATCGTGGCGCCCCGGAGCTGGGCCGGCCGGCGCGTGTCGATCGACTTCACCATGGTGCAGAGCCACGCGCGGGTCTACATCAACGGCCGCGACGCCGGCGAGGTGTGGTTCCCTGGCGGCCTCCTCGACGTGACCCAGCACGTGCGGCCCGGCCAGGAGCAAACGCTCGCGGTGCGCCTTACCGCGCGGCCCATCGAGATGGTCTCGCAGGTCTTCATGGCGCCGGACCGCATCATCAAGAGCCGCGCCGGCATGAAGCTCAGGGGCCTGACCGGCGACGTGTACTTGGTCGCCGAGCCCAAGCGCGATGCCATCCGCGACGTGCACGTGATCACGTCCACGCGCCGCGGCACGATCACCTTCGACATCGGCCTTCGCAACGCCCGCGACGCGGGCCTCCAACTCAGTGCGCGTGTCCTGGAGAAAGGCCGCGTCGTCAAGACCTTCCCGCCGCAGCCCGTCACCGTCGCCAATGGCCGGTGCGCCGCGGCCGCGCCCTGGTCGGACGCCAAACTCTGGGACACGGACACGCCGGGCAACATGTACGAAGCCGTGGTCACGCTGCACGACTCGGACGGCCGCGTGCTCGACGAGTCGCTGCCGGTGCGCTTCGGGTTCCGCGAGTTCTGGATCAACGGCCGGGACTTCTACCTCAACGGCCGGCGCATCCATCTGCGCGCGCTGCACAACCGATCCATCAATGGCGCGGCCGACGCGGCCTGCCTCGACGGGTGCCGCAACACGTGCCGAAAGATGCTCGAGTACGGCTTCAACTTTCTCATCACCGCGAACTACAGCTTCGGCGCCGGCCAAGTGGGGTACATGGACGGGCTGTTCCAGGCCACGGACGAGACCGGCGTGCTCGCGTCGTTTTCGCTGCCCCACGTGAAGGACTTCAAGTGGCAGCTCGACAAGCCGGAGCAGGCGGAGCGCTACCGGAAGCTCACCGAGTGGCTGATCCGCCGCGTGCAGAACCACCCCAGCATCGTGGCGTACGCGATGAACCACAACGCAACCGGCTACTTCGGCGACCAGAACCCGCTGAAGATGGACGGCGTGTACGACTTCGACGCGCTGCTTGCCCAGCAGAGCGACGGCCGGTCCCGGGGACGCCTGCGCACGCGCGCCCAGGCCGCACGCGCGGCAGCTATCGCCAAGCAGCTCGATCCCACGCGGCCGGTCTACCATCACCAGTCGGGCAACCTCGGCGACATGCACACGGTCAACATCTACCTCAACTGGGCCCCGCGGCAAGAGCGCAGCGACTGGCTCGAACA
>JAJRTI010000055.1 GCA_024278415.1 Planctomycetota bacterium
CTTCAATCGAGTGGGCTCCGAGAGCCACTACGACTACGTGCGCATCGCGGCTGACCGAGCCTGCCAGCCCAAGCTTATGGCGCGTATGCCCCGGACTGACGACATTGAGCTTCCCAGCCGGCACCTAGGCCTCGTGTCGGCCGATCGCAACGTGCTGCCTGAGGAGTTGGTCGCTCGCCTCGCGGAACTAGTCGAAGAGCACGTGGACCTCGACGCCCTGCTTGCACTTGCAGGCGAGTGTCCAGCCGTGGCCGCAAACGAATGGCCCCGCGCGGTCGATCCAAGAGTGAGGATCGCGGTCGCCAATGACGACGCGTTCCACTTCTATTATGCGGACAACTTGGACTTGCTCCGCGCACATGGCGCGGAGATCGTCGAGTTCTCGCCTCTGCGCGATGCGGAGTTGCCGAGCAACGCGGATGGCGTCTACTTGGGGGGCGGATACCCCGAGGTGTACGCCAAAGCGCTGTCCGAGAATCGCTCGATGCTGGAGTCGATACGGCGCTTCGGCCGGGACGGCGGAGTCATATACGGCGAGTGCGGCGGGCTGATGTACCTATGTGAGCGGCTCATCGACACGGACGACCACGAGTTTGAGATGGCCGGTCTCCTGCCCGCGGCCACACGCATGCTGCCCAAGCTGCGCCGGCTGGGGTACGTGCAGGTCGAGACCGCGGAGCCCGGTCTGTTCGGCCCAGTGGGTGCGTCCTTAAGAGGCCATGAGTATCACTATTCGGAGCTGCTCGGCGACCCGGCGGCTCGACCGCACGTTCGGACGGCTTACCGCGTGGCCCAGCCCAGAACGGGCGAGTCTCATGCGGAAGGCTACGCGGTCGGCAAGGCGCTGGCCAGCTACGTGCACGTCCACTTCGGCTCTAACGAAGCCGCGGCCGCGGCGTTCGTGAGATTCTGTGAAGGAGCAACATGAAGCCACAGGACATCGAAACCAAGAGCTTCGAGATCATTGAAGAAGAGTTCCGCGGCATGGATATCCCCGCGGAGCGCCTCCCCGTCGTCCGGCGTGTTGTGCACGCGACCGCGGACTTCGGCTTTGTGGAGAGCCTGCGTTTCCACCCGGGCGCGGTTCAAGCCGGCCTGGCTGCGATTCGCGGCGGGGCCAACATTGTGACGGACGTGAACATGGTCAAAGCCGGGATCACCCGGCGGTTCCCCGGCGATGTCCTGTGTGTCATTGGCGACGACGAGATCGCGGCCAAGGCCAAGGCCTGTGGCTCTACTCGCGCGGCCGTGGCCATGCAATCACTCGTTGAGCAGATCCGCGGCGGCATCGTCGTGATCGGCAACGCGCCGACCGCGCTGGAGACAGTGATTGACCTCTCGGAGCGAGGCGACGCGCGGCCCGCGCTCGTCGTCGGCACGCCGGTGGGATTCGTCGGGGCCGCGGAATCCAAGGAGCGACTTATCGCTAGCGACCTCGTGTACATCAGCAACCTGGGCCGACGTGGCGGCACGCCTGTGGCGGTCGCCATTGTCAATGCCCTCATTCTGGAGGCTACCACAACATGATTGGACAACGTGATCGACGTACTCGTCTGAGGGTCGTCGGATTCGGCATAGGAGCGGCCGCGCTTGTGATGCTGCCCCAGACGGCTTACGGTATGCACCTCTCGGAAGGAATCCTCCCCACCACGTGGTGGAGCCTCTGGACCTTTGTCGCCCTCCCGTTCGTAGCGGCCTCGATCTGGAAGGTGAAGAAGCTTCCGGCGGATCGGCCGGAATGGAAAGCGTTCATCGGCATGGTAGGCGCGGCCGTCTTCATCATCTCCTGCATGCCCATCCCGGTACCGACTGCGGGCACGTGCTCCCATCCCTGTGGCACGGGCGTCGCAGCGATCCTCATCGGCCCCCTCTACACCATACTGGTCGCGAGCATTAGCCTGCTGATCCAGGCGCTCTTCCTGGCGCACGGCGGCCTGACCACTTGGGGGGCCGACGTGGTGTCGATGGGAGTCGTTGGCGCCTTTGGAGGCTATCTGACGTTCCACCTGCTGCGCAAGTGCTACGTTCCCGTGCTGGTCTGCGCGTTCGCCGCGGGGCTCATGGGCGACTGGCTGACCTACGCCACCACGTCGCTCGAGATCGCCACCGCGCTGCACGGCGACAAGTCTGTGTCGACTATGTTCCTGACCGTGCTGGTCGCCTTCGCCCCAACACAAATCCCCTTAGGAATCTTCGAGGGCTTCCTGGCCGTCGGCACGCTGGCATTCATCCGCAAACGCCGGCCGGACATCCTGGCCGAGTTGAGCAAAATGCAGGGCGAGCCATCGCCTCCGAAGGAAGGAGCTGCGTCGTGAGCGACAAGAAGATCATCGTCGGAGCGAGCATCGCGCTCGTGGCCCTGGTGGGCGTTACTTACCTGCTCTCTTCGATGGACCGGGAATGGAAAGGCATCGATGAGAACATCGTGGATAAGATTGCCGTCGAGGCTGGCCAGCCTCCTCGCGACCCCTTCATCAACACGGACCAAGGCGATCTGCTTCTGTTCGTGTTCCTGTGCGCAGGCACGATCGGCGGCTTCGTGTTGGGGTATTACTATCGAGCGCTTTTTGTGGAGCGTCCGCAGAAGGCCGAGGTTCTAGCCGGACACGCCTGCGACGACACATGAGCGCCCAAGTCGAGCTATTCTCCGACTTCTTTGCACACCGCGACAACGCGGTGAGCCGCCTGGACGCGCGCGTGAAGCTCGCGGCCGCGCTGTGCGCGATCGTCGGCATGTTGGCTACGCCGATCCCGGTCTTCCCGCTGCTCGTCTGTGTGGCGAACGTTGCGACGCTGCTGTGCGTGCGCGTGCCGCTGAAGTTGCTGCTCGCGCGCCTCGTCGCGCCCTTTGGCGTGGCTGGGGTCATTGTGGTGAGCCAAGCGTTCTTCTACGGCAAGACGCCACTGGGTGTGGTGGCAGTCTTCGGCTTCGAGATCACGGCGTATAGCGAAGGCCTGCTCAGAGGTTTGTGGATTGCCGCCCGGGTGCTGGGCTGCGTCTCCGTGGTCCTTCTGCTCGGCCTTACCACGCCAACTCACACCCTGTTCCGTGCGCTGGGAGCGTTCAAGGTCTCACGGTCGTGGATCGATATTGCGCTCGTGACCTACCGCTACATCTTCGTGTTTCTTGAGGACGCGTTCGGCATCTGGACTGCCCAGCGAGTGCGGCTTGGTTACAGCCGGCTGTCACTCTCTCTCAAGTCCATCGGAGTGCTTGCGGGCGCGGTGTTGTGTCGCTCGTACGACCAGGCCCTGCGCACGGCCCAAGCCATGCGCGCCAGAGGCTTCACCGGCGAGATGCCGCGCGTGCCCCTGCCGCCCCTCCGGCGATACGATGTCCTCGTCGCGGCAGGGTGGCTGGCCTGCCTCGTCGTGCTCGCCGGAGCAGGGTACGGCATTCAGTGGTTCATCAATGCGTGAAACGTCAAACATGAAACGTAAAGCGTAAAGCGTAAGAAGAGAGTCTTCCGCTTTACGCTTTACGCTTCACGCTTTACGTTTTACGTTTTACGTTTTTTACGTTTTACTCTCTACTATGATCAGAGCCGAGTCCATCACATTCACGTATGACGAGGGCACCAAGGCGCTCGACAACGTGGACTTCCACGCAGCGGACGGCGAATTCGTGGCCTTGCTGGCTTCGAACGGCTCCGGCAAGACGACGCTCATCAGGGTGCTCGGCGGCATTCTCAAGCCGACGAGCGGACGCGTGACCGTCGCCGGCGAGGACGTGAACAAGCTCGCACAGACAACTCTGTATCAGATGGTCGGAATCGTCTTCCAAAACCCCAACGACCAGTTGTTTGCCGCGACCGTAGCCGAGGACGTAGCGTTCGGTCCGGCGAACTTGGGGCTGTCAGACGCCGAAGTCCAAGACCGCGTGCGCTGGGCGCTCGACGTCGTTGGCGGGTCGTACTTTGCCTCACGAGCGATCCATCACCTCAGCTACGGCCAGCAGCGTCGCGCCTGCATCGCCGGCGTGCTCGCGATGCGGCCGCAGATCCTCATCCTCGACGAGCCCACCGCAGGCCTCGACCCCGCGGGCGAGGCGTCGATCATGCAGTTGCTCCATCGGCTCAACAAGGACGACGGCATCACCATCGTCATGGCCACGCACAGCGTGGACATGATCCCGTTGATGGTGGACCGCGTGTACGTGCTCCGACAGGGCCGCGTCTCGCTACACGGCGCTCCGAGCGAAATCTTCCGCGATCGGGCCATCCTTGAGGAAGCCCATCTGCGGCTGCCCTACGTGGCGCACCTCATCGAGGAGCTGAAATCAGAGGACGGCGTCAAGATCGAAGGCCGGCCCCTGACAGTCGGCGAAGCACGACTTCATTTGCTGGACCTCATCCAGCCGGAGCTGATCGACAAAAAGCTGCTCCGCGAGGAACGAGATGAGTAGCCAGACCACACTTCGCCGCGGATTCACCACCGGCGCCTGCGCGGCCGCCGCGGCCAAGGCCGCGACGCGGATGCTTGTGCACGGCCAGGCAAGCGAGCGCGTGGATCTCGATCTGCCCAATGGCGAACACGTGGCGTTGCCGATCCATCAATGCACGCGCGAGCACGGCCGCGCGGCCGCGTCGGTCATCAAGGACGCGGGTGATGATCCCGACGTGACCCATGGCGCTGAGATCGTGGCGGAAGTCCAGCTAGCGGAGGGCGATGGCGTCCAGCTTCGCGGAGGCGAAGGCGTAGGCCGGGTCACGAAACCCGGCCTCCAAGTGCCTGTGGGCGAAGCAGCCATCAATCCCGTGCCGCGCCAAATGATTCGACAGGCGGTGCGCGAAGTCACCGACTCCGGAGTGCGGGTCACCATCTCTGTGCCCGATGGCCAACGGCTGGCCGC
>JAJRTI010000749.1 GCA_024278415.1 Planctomycetota bacterium
CGCAAAGGCTGTACGATTTCGTGCTATCGCTGGTGCCGGCAGAGGAGCGCCCCTGAGCCGCAGTTTTGCATGTGGATGCCCTCGAGGTAGAGCGGGTTACAGCATCAGCCACACCGGACTCGTCCACGCCTGCGCGCCGGATGAGCAGGTGACGCGGAAGTAGTAATACACGAACGGCCGCGGCGCCGCAGGGGTGGGATCGAGTGCGACGGACCTCAGGTCCGCTTCGTCGGTCCAGTCCATGTCCATGCGCCAGCCGTTGCCAGGCTGTGAGTGCACGTCCTGGCCATTGCGCACCACGTCTACGCGCACGATGTCGCTCTCCGCGGCGATGAGCGCGCGCACGCGGCGCGGCTGCTTGGGGTCCCCCGCTTCCGCGTCCTCGCCCATGGCGCGGCCCGCGACGTCGCACTCGATGAGGATGCGCTCGAAGCTCGCGGCGTAGCAGGAGCGGCGTTTCATCGCGTCGAACACGTTGCGTCGCGACAGCGCGGGCGCGAACGCGGCGGTGAGCCCCGGCAGGCGATCGATGTGGGGCGAGTCGTCGCCGAAGCTGCTGGGCAGGGTCGCGTGCGTGTCCGTGCCGGCGATGAAACCCAGCGCGTACCCCTTGGCCAAGAGGTCCTGCACGTAGCTCGGCCCGTCGTGGAGGTCGTGCAGCGCGTTGGGGTTGCCGCGGTACTCGCTTGTGCCCCACTTGGAGTGGATCTCGACCACGGGCATGTGCTCCGGGCCGAGGTACGTGCAGTCGTTCAGTTCGCCATGCTTGCCGGGCCGGGTGGTGTGGTGGGGGACGATGATGAACTCTTGATCGCCGAGGCGCTCCATGAGCGTACGCGTGTCGCCGTCCTCGTACGCGTCGACCCACTCCTTCGCGTCGCCGGCGAAGTACACGTTGTTGTCGCCACCCGCGCCGCCTTGGAGCGACGCCTCGTACCCGAGGATCGTGGCGAAGCGCGGCGGGTCGTCGAAAAGCCGCGCGGCCTCGCGCTGGACCTTCCACTTCGACACGTCGCTGCGGCCGTTGGACACGTGGTCCGCCGCGCAGGCCCAGTCGAGCCCCGCGACGTAGCGCGCGCAAGTGAAGCAGAAGTTGAGCGTGCGGCAGCGCTGCCAATTGCATCGGCTGAGGATCGTGTGCACGTGCGGGTCGCCCCAGTAGATGCGCTGTTCCGCGCGCTCGACGCAACGCACGGGGTTGCTGAGATACGTCTCGCCCTCGAACTCGAACGCGAGCCGGTGGAGGCCCGGCTCATCGAGGGCCACGTTCTCGCACTCGTGCACCGCGGGCCGGCCGGCCTCGAAGCGCACCTCGCCGGGGAGCCCTCGCGCGGGTGAGTCGCCGGCCCGGGCCGCCGCGTCGCACTCGACTGACGCGTACGCCTTCGCGTCAAGCGCGGCCAGCTTCACGCTGAACGGCTCGCCGACCTCGACGATCGACGGCACGACAACGGACAGCCGCGCCGGCGGCCCGCCCGGGCCTTCGAGCAAGAGGATGCGTTCGAGGAAGGGGTTGTCCAGGGGCATTCAGGGGGTCTCCTCAGTGCAGCATTCCGCAAGTTTGTGCAGGGATGTTGCGCGCTTGTAGCACGCTCGTAAGAGCGTCTCTGCTGACGCGAGAGGGGACGCGATGCGGAAGCCCGCCGAAGGCGGGATCGCATCGTGTCCCCAGACGCACGAACGCACTGACGTGCGCGCTACCAACGGGAGGCTTCATGCTGTCCAATGGTTAATAGTTGATGGGCGGTGCGACATCAACCATTTGCTCCTCCACTGTCTTAGCAAAGCCCACGTGACGCGCTCCAATTACCCCGTCAGCCTCCGTTCTGGCAAGTCCTTCCCGACGTTGGACTGTGGCTTGGTGACCAATTGGCCCTGGCTCTCGCGTTGGCAGAGCCGCAGGTGCTGGAAGAACTGGTGGACGTCGTTGCCGGCTCGTGCCGCGAGTGCAGCGCCTGCCTTGCGAACCTCCGCAACAATAGGGTCTTCATTCATAGTCTGATGTCAACGATCCAGGTAGGGCGCGGTCTCCGGCATGATGAGCACGTCGCTGAAGTTGGCGCGGCAATCCTTCGCCGCGAGCGCGACGTAGCCGCCTGCCAACGGCTCGGGGTCGACCCAATCCGCGAGGACACGGCCGTTGAGGCGCAGGATCAGCCGATTGCCGAGCTTGCGAAAGTAGCAGTTGACCTGCCGCGGGGTGTTGCAGTGCCGGCCCATGGAGATGGTGAACTCGGACGTCTCGAAGATGATCTTCCCGCGCTTGCGGATGCGCAGGCACGCGCCCCGGTCCGCGCCGATCTCGACCGCATACCCGCTCATGAGATCGCGGCCGTCCGCACAGACCGCGAGCGTGATGTCGTGGTAGGGGTAATGGTGGTGCGTCGTGTTGGGATCGTCGGTGCCGATCGTGATTTCAGAGACATCGAACTGCACGGCCACGTCGGCCGGCTGCTTCTCCCGCAGCCACGTGACCGCCTGCTGTTTGCGGCCGTCCGCGGTGAGCCAGTGGTCCCAGGGAATGCACGAAAGGCCGCTGTGCAGCGTCCACGATCCTCCGGTCTGGCGCCATGCCGGCGCGAGAAACTCGAAGCTGTACTGCCGCGCCGAGAGGTGCTCGATCGTGAAATTGCTGAACGCGGCGTTCGCACCCGCGGCCTCGATCGCGACGCGGTCGCCGGAAAGCGGCGTCGGGTCGCGCCACACGAGGAGCGCCGTGCGGTCGATGCCCGCGGCCACGAACTCGCCCTCGCGCTCGATGAACAACCGCCGCGGCCACGTGGGCGAGGCCGCCGGGACCGGCTTGCTCGCGACCACCCGCGGCCCGCGGCGCAGCGTCAGCACGACGCGGCCGCCGCTCTTCGCGAGGGTCGCGGCGTAGCCTGTCCCTGGCTGCTTGCGATCCGCCGAGATACGCAGGCCCGCGCCTGGGCCTGGGTCGAGCACGTCGATGCTCGCGGCCGCGTCGCCCGGGCAGGGCTGCCCACTCCAGAGCACTCCGGCGCCCCTGACGCATTCGAGCCGGGCGTCGCGCACGGCCCACTCTCCCGCGCCAGTCTTGAACCGTGTGCCGATGAGCGGTTGTTCCTTCTTGGAGGTCTTGAGCATGACCCGGGGCATGTCGAACGCGTACTCGCACACGAGCGCAGGCTTGGGCTCCCATGGCTCGACGCGCGCCCACGCGCCGCGCCCTACTCCGCCGCCGCCCGCGAACGCCACGTGCGTGGGCTCGAAGCCCAGCTCGATCCAGGAGGCCATGTGCTTCCCGTCGACCGTCGCCACCACGCGGCCCCTGCTGGCCGCCAGGTCGATGAGCGCGGCCGGCCGGCCCTGTAGCTTCGCCTCGCCGCAGACAACGGACTTGCCCCCGGCCCAACGCGTGAGCGTGCAGGTGCGCTTGCTGGAGTCGATAGCCATCTCGAAGCGCGCGGCGCCGGGTTTCCCTTCCAGGAGCAGGCTCGTCGTCGCCTTGGCCGCGACCGCGGCTCGCACGCGCACGCCCGGCCACTGGGCTGGCAAAGGCGTCGGCGTCGGGCCGACTAGCACTTCCGCGTCGAACGGGTCGACCGACACGTCGTCGAACGCGGCCGGCTTGCCCGTGGCCAGGAGGCCGACCTTGCCGGCGTGCAGGCCGATGTCGTGCGCGGCCAGCAGCAACTCGCCGTCCACGTACGCCCACACGCGCTCGCCAAGCGCCTCGATGCGCAGGCGATGCCATTGCCGTGCGTCGAACCGGCGCTTGGTGGTGAGGAACCGCACCTGGCCGCCTCGCACCCACCGCAACTGCGGCTCGCACGCGTCGCCGCGCCGGCGCAGCACGAGTTCGCCGTGGTTGGCCTCGCCGCGCCAGTAGAAGGCCAGACCGCACGCGTCGGCTTCGCGCAGGTTGCAGGTGGCCTCCGCCGCGTAGAAGTCCCAAGAGGCGTGGCCGGTCGTAGCGACCGCGCGCTTGCCCCCACCTGTGTACAACGAGTACATGGGGAAGTTTTCGTTGCGCGCGATGAGCGGGTCGACCGGCGCTTCGATCTCCCATTTGCCCGACTCGGCCTTCCACGTGTTGGGCACCGCGTCGGGCGTGTCGAACTGGTCGTTGAAGCTGGGCCGGCCGCGGCGCTCGATCTTGGGCTTGGCCAGGAGCGCGGCCTTGGGCAGGCCCAGCTCGCCCACGCCGTCGCCCGGCAGCGTGTCCACGCGTGCGGTGAGCACGCGGTCGCCGTCGAAGGCCACGAACACGCGCCGCGGCCGGCCGGACAGCGTGATCGTGCGCTTGGGGCAACTCCAGAAGCCGGCGGCGAACTCCGCGCGGCCGAGTTCTTCGACGCGGCCCGACTTGCGCAACAGCAGCGCGGCCCCACGCTGGCCCACTTGCACGACGAAGCCGTCGCCCTGGGCGTCCATGCCGAACCCAAGCCAGAAGCCCTGCTCGACCGGCGTGCGCTCCGGCGCGAGCGCAAGCGTCACGTCGAAGAGGGGCGACTTGGTGTGCACCTGCGGCTTGAGCGCGTCCGGCGCACCCGCGGCGTAGAGACAACTGCTGATCAGAAACGAGATGGCAAGAGAGACGGGGTGACGGGTCATAAGCGAGGTTCCCTGTTTCTGCGGCTGGCAGCGATGCTTCATTATAACCGATGCTCCGCGGTCCGTCGCCTCGAGGCGGCCAGCATCGACACTTGTCAGTTGTACGAGGGCGCCGCGCGCCTCGTCCGTAGCCCACATGGCCCAGATGCCTACCTAGAGCACGCGTAGAAGATAATTGCAGACTTCGCGAAGTCTGCAATTATCCCCACGCGCCAACGTGAAGCAGTGGCTCTGTTTCGATGTCTATCTTCCGTGCGACTCGCGCAGTTCTGTGCCAGGCGAACCCACTGCGGATCACCGGTGCGGCTGAAAGTGTACCAGCATCTCTTCCGCCTCATGCGATAGCTGATGTGATACAATTGGCGGCCTCATGGTCTGTATTCGTCACGCAGAAGGAGACTCCAGCCCATGTCCGACTCAACCCAGCGCCTTGCGATCGCAATCGACATCGGCGGCACGAACGTGAAGGCCGGCGTGTTGAGCCGCGACGGCGAGATCGCCGCGCGGCGGCGTGCCCTGACCGAGGAGCGCAAAGGCGGCGAACAGCTCATGGAGAAGCTCATCGACCTTGCCCAATCGCTCATGGATGAAGTGGGCGAGCCCGGCGCCACGTATGCAGGCATCGGCGTCGGCACGCCGGGGTTGCCCAAGGACGGCGTGATCGTGTCGTGCCCGGGCAAGATCCCCGGTTGGGAGGGTGTGCGCGTGTGCGAGCGGCTCACGGAGGCGACCGGGCTGCCGGCGTTCATGGACAACGACGTGAAGGTGATCGCGCTTGGCGAGGGCTGGATGGGCGCGGCCAAGGGCGAGCGCCACTTCGTCTCCCTTGCGCTCGGCACCGGCGTGGGCGGCGGGATCATCATCGACGGCCAGGTCTACCAGGGCGAGCACGGCGTGAGCGCGCGGCTAGGCCACATCGTCGTGGAGCCCAATGGCAAACTGTGCATGTGCGGCAACCGAGGCTGCCTGGAGGCGTACGCGTCCGCGCGGTCGGTCGCCGCGGCCGGCATCGACCACGTGCTGCGCGGGTGCCAGACGACGATCCTGGACCTGGCCGGCGGCGACATCGCCAAGATCGAGGCCAAGACCGTGTTCGACGCCGCGCAGCAGGGTGACGCGATCGCGCTGGAGATCGTGCACAAGACCGCACACTATCTGGCCGTGGCGGTCCTCACGATCATGCACTCGCTCAACCCCAAGTGCATCGTCATCGGCGGGGGAGTGGCCGAGGCGGGCGACCTGCTCCTGGAGCCGCTGCGGGAGATCGTGGAGCGGCACGCGTGGACCGGGCCCGGGGAGACCATCGACATCCGGCAGTCCACCCTCGGCGACGACGCCGGCCTCTACGGCGGCGCGGCGCTCGCGTTTGCGTCGGGGACATGAATCCGCCGAAGGACGCGCAGCGTCCATCTGGAGTGCGCTGGCTTGACGGCGCTTTCAGTTCGATCTTGGAAACGCGAGAGCGCTAGCGCGCAGAGGTGCGAAGAGGGGAACAAGACGCCGGCCGCTCGTAGCACGCACGTCAGTGCGTTTCTCTGTACGACGTCATTCTGCGCGAAGCACGAATCCTGCGCCTGACGGCCAGGGAAGCCTCCCGAAGGTTGCCAACCTTCGGGAGGTTCGCCCCCGCAATCGCAGACTTAGGCCCGGCGTCCCGTAGGGACGGCCGAATCCGGCGTGCGGCGCAATGCGTGCGGCGCACGCCAGAAAAGCGGCGTCCCGCCGCGGCAGAAAAGCGCCGTCAAGCCGGCGCACTCCAAGAGCCGCGCCTCAGAACCGGTCCGACGCGCTCACCCATGCCTCGCGCGGGGGGAACATCGCGGCCAACAGCTCCGCGTCACGCGGAGAGGCGTCCAACTCGCCCGTCAACCGCGCGTTCGCCACGGTGCGATACCCGAAGGTGAGCTGAGCGAAGACGCGCGGGTCCGCCTTCACGACGCGGCGCGTGGGCTTGTGCCCGAGCGCAGCCTTGCCTTTGGAGATCGCCACGCTGATCCGGCCCAGGTCGCAGGCGATGCCCAGTGCGCCGGTGTAGTCCTTGAACTTCGACTGCGCCAGCCGCGCGCTCCACTCGCGGCACATCTTCTTCGCCCACGACTCAAAGTTGATGATCCGCGCCATGGCGCCCGCGTTGCGCCGGTAGGTGGCCGTCACCCGCGCGCCCAGCGTCTGGCAGTACTGCACGAACGGGTGGCTCGCCGGCAGTGCGATCGTCACGTCCTTGATCAGCGCAGCCCGCGCCATGGCCCCCGCGTTGGCGAGCACGCACGCGTACACGTCCTCGCGTTCTGGCAGTGCGGCCTCGATGATACTCGGCCGGGAGGCCATCTCGACGTATCCGATGGGCTTGCGGCGCTCCGTCACGAGCCAGTAGCTCCCCCATCGGCGCTGCTCGTATTGGAAGTATGCCGCGTCGCGCTCCATCGCTCCCACCTGGCCCATCGCGTGCTGCTGGTGCAGCGCGACGACGGCCTGTAGGTCGGCCGGCCGGAAGCGCCGGATGCGGAGCTTGCCCGGCGCTGCCGGCAAGCACGCGACCTCGACCGCGCACTCGCGGTTGGCCATGCACGACGCGAACCCGAAGCGGTGGTAGAAGTTGGCGATGCCGAACAGGAGCGACAGGTCGTAGCCTTCACTCTCCATGAACCCGATCGTGTCGCGCACGAGCGCGGCCATGTAGCCCTTCTTCTGTTGCCAGGGGTGCGTGCCCACCGCGCCCACGCCGGCCACGCGCAGCTTGGCCCGGCCCACGCGCATGACCTTGGGGACGATGCGCACGTGCGCCGCGATCTCGCCGTCGACTTCGAGCACGCGGTTGTTGCGATAGTCCACGTGGGGGAGCGCGCCGATGCGATGGGTGAAGATCTTGTATTAGTTGGCGTAGTTGCCCGGGTAGGTCTTGGCGAGCATGTCCGCGAGCGCGGGCAACTCGTGCGCGGACTTGAGGGGGCGGATGTTCATGGCGAATCCTTTGCGCCTGTTGGAGTGGATGCCCTGATTATAGATCAGCCGCTGCCAATGTGAAGCGCGGGTGCGGCCTCGCCCCGTTGACTTGGGCCATAGGGGCGCGTAACATACGGTCATCGCACATTTCTGTACGTGTCTGACTTATGGGAACGCCACGGGCCGCCCACTCGCACACCCGGCGCCCAGGCTATCTTGGAGGCAGGAGCACGGCTCTGATCGCGTTGCCTCACATCTCCTCCATCGCACGAGTGCGCCGCGTAGGCGGGGCCGCGGCGCTCGCGGCCTTGGCGCTGCTCGCCCAGGCCGCGGCCGCGCCCGACGCGGCTACCTGGCGCGATGCACTGTCGCTCAACGGCGAGTGGCGGATCAAGTTCGACGAGGCCGGCGACGCACAGTACGGATCGTGGCAAGAGACGGACTTCGCCGACCAAGACTGGAAACGCGTGGCCGTGCCGCACACATGGTCCACCATGGCTGGGCGGGAAACCTATCGGGGCGAGGCGTGGTATCGGCGCAGCTTCCGCGTGCCGCCGGCATTCCAAGGCAAGAGCGTGGCGCTCAAGTTCCAATGCGTCGCGAACCGAGTGAAGGTGTGGCTCAACGGCGAGGAGGTCGGCGCACAGGCCGGCGGGTTCGTGCCGTTCGAACTCGACGTGACCTCGGCCCTTCGTCCGTACAAGCAGAACGTGCTCGCGGTGCGCTGCGACAACTCGGCCGAGGAGGCGAAGTCGGACCTCTGGCCGTGGGGAGGGCTGATCGGCGACGTGTGGCTCGAAGCGGCTGCGCGCACGCACGTCGGCCAGATCGCCGTGCGCACGAGCCTCGTGGGCCGCGCACAGGCCATCGTCGACGCCACGGTCGACGTGCGCCACAGCGGCCAGGCCGCGTTCAAAGGCGAGCTGGCGCTCTACCTCGCCGAGCCGATCGAAGGCAGCGCCGGGTGGCGGCGTGTGGCGCAGCAACCGCTCGCCATCGATCCCGATGGCCACACCCAAGTCGACCTCGCTTTCGCTCTCGACCGGCCCAAGCTGTGGAGCTTCGACACCCCGCGGCTCTATCGGCTGCGCGCGGTCGTGCGCGACGCGGCCGGCGACGCGCTGGATACGCTCGACGACGGGTTCGGCGTGCGGACGGTGCAAGTGAGCGGCCATCGGCTGCTGCTCAACGGCGACTGGGTGCGCATCGTCGGCATGGGCCGGTTCGCCGACCACCCGTCCGCCGGGCCCTTCGAGTCGGCCCAGGCCATCGCCGAAGATCTGGACCGCGTGCAGGCCATGAACGGCGTGGCCCTCAAGATTCGCGGTGCGGCGCCGCACCCGCGCGTGGTGGAGGCTTGCGACCAGCGCGGCATCCTCCTCACGGCGTCGCTGCCGCTGTCGTGGCCCGACGCGGAACTCCTCCTCGACCCCGACGCGCAGAAGCGCATCCGCACCGCGCTGCTGCACATGATCCGCACGTACGGCAACCACCCGAGCATCTGGTCGTGGAGCCTGGGCGAGGGCATCCCCGACGACGACCTCGAAGTCGCCGCGTTCATGAAGCAACTGCACGACCTCGCGCGGGCCCTCGACCCCACGCGGCCGGTCACGTACACCTCTGCCAGCCCTGGCCACGCGGCCGGCCTCATGGACTACGTGAGCGTGGGCGGGTTCTTCGGCGCAGATCGGCGCAAGCCTGTGGCCGCGGACGCGGTGGCCCAGGCCCACGACGCGTGGCCGGACAAGATGATCGTCGTCGACGGCTGGGGCGGGTACAACGACGGCGCGGCCGCGACCACCACGGCCGTGGCGCGGGCCATCGAGCGGGATCTGGCCGACCTGCGCCAGCGGCCGTACGTGGGCGGCCTGCTGTGGGGAGCGCTGAGCCATTACCGCTCCACGCGCGAGCGGGAGGCCGGATACGACAAGAAGCAGCAACTCGTGCGCGCGGGGCTCCTGACTCGCGGCCGCAAGCCGACCGCGCTCGCGGCTCGGATTGCCGACGCGTTCGCTCCCGCCACTGCGCCTGGGCTCGCGTATCGGTCCGATACGTTCGCGGCCGGGGAGAAGCTGGCTCTGCTGGTCGGCCTGCGCGTGCAGTCGCCGGCCGCGAGCCGCCTCCCTTGCTACGGCCTGAAGTCGTATCGGCTGCGATGGGGCGCCGGGCCGGCGGGCGAACTGAAGGAGCCGACGGAGGAGCGCCTCGTGCCGCCGTTCGAGCCCGACTACTTCGCCGACGGCCCCCGCAGCGTCGCGTGGATGCAAATGAGTTGGACGCCTGGCGAGGACATGCAGCGCGTGTTCGTGCGCGTGCAGAGGCCCACCGGCGTGGCGTGCGCGCAGCGCGACGCGCGCCTGCGCTGCCTGCCGGCCAAGGGCCACGCGAAGCTCGACCGCGCCATGGTGATCGCGGACCTGTCCGCGTACTTCAACAACGACGGCATCTCGTCGGCCGCGGATCGGCGCTCGGGCAACTTCGACGCGCCGCGGGTCGCTCTCGGCGGATCCTACCCGGCCGCGGAACTGCCCGCGAGCAACAGCGTATTCATGAGCGTCGCCAAGGACACGCCGGCCGTGCCGTTCCTCTTCCCCGACCACGACGCGGCGGCCAACAACATTTCGTGCCGCGGCCAAATGGTGATCGTGCCCCGCGGCCGATACCGACGCGTCCACCTGCTCGGCAGCGCGGACAACGGAGACTACGAGCGCGAGGTCCAACTGGTCTACCTCGATGGCCCGGCTGAAACCACCCTGCTCGGCCTGACCGATTGGTGTGCGGACGCGCAGTATGGCGAAGCGCCCGTGGTGAGGAGCCAGACGCGCCACGGCTTGTCTGGACAAGTCGAGGACATGCCGTGCTTCATCCGACGCCAGTCGCTGGCGGTCGACCCCGCCCGCGTGTTGCGTGCGATTCGTCTGCCCGACGAGGAGCACATGCACGTGTTCGCGCTCACGCTGGAGATGGAATGACGAGCGGAGACCACTCGTCGCACGAACGCCGACATGGCTGCCCAGAAAGATAGGAGAGTTGATGCGCCCCAAGGGGGCGCAACATACCAGCCCAGGGCGAAGCCCTGGGAACGAGGTAGCCCCATGCATGACAAGCCCCAACGGGGCGACACACCGTTCGCAGAGACGATCGCGCGGAGCTGATGTACCGCCCCTTCGGGACTCTGTGAGTTCGACGGGTGGAGCCGCCCCAGGGCCTTAACGGTTTTCGAACGACAACCTGTTGTCGATGTCGCTGAACGCCAGCACGGGGCTTGTCCCAGCGCGGGCGGGAGGACAGCCCGCCGTACGGTGCAATGGTGCGAACTTAAGCGTTGGATGGCCTTCGCAAGCCCCAACGGGGCGACAGTGAATAGCCCAAGGCGTAAGCCTTGGGTAAGCAACAGGCAACGGCGCGAGAGCCTCGTAGAGGCGACAGTACGCCACGTTCGCACGGTACTGTCGCCCCTTGCGGGGCTCTGTCAACGACGCGATCAGTGTTCCCTGCCGCGCCTACGGCGCTGGAGAACGCTAAGTCAGCGCTATTGCGCCATACGGTGGACGCGCGGTGCAGCCGCCCCTTTCTCACAGCGCAGTCTGCGAGAAAGCCTGCCGGCTTATCTGCGAGGAACCGCAACAAAAAACAAGAACGTGGAGCGAAAGGCCTTCGCCTTCCGATGCTTGCATTGCCGTACGGTGAAGACGTAAGGCGATCCCGAGACTTCGGGATCCGCTCCCGGATTGCGCGCGAGGCCCGCTTGGCTCGGATGAGCCTGAAGTATTACCAAACGTGAAACTCTTCCGTAACATCGTCCTGTTCGTTGCCCTCGTGATGGCCGCGGCCGCGATCGGCGTGCTGCTGAGCCGCGACCGCGGCTCGCCACCGCGGGCGCGGGCCAAGCCCAAGCGCGGGCGCGCCGGGGCGCGTGCCGCCAGGCAGGCGGCCCGGCGAGGCCCGGCTTCCGGGCCGCTTCGGCCGGTCGAGCCGTTGCGGGTGCAATCGCTGTCCCTCCGCGGCGAGTGGCGGCTGTGGTTCGCCAAGACCGATCTGCCGGGAGTGGATCCGCAATCCGTCGAGCACGTGTCGGGCATCTTGGCGAAGGAGCCGGGCGGGGACGCGGGGGTGGCGGCCCGCGTGCCGGGCACGGTGCAAGACGCACTCATCGACGCCAAGGCGCTGCCCCCGCCCACCACCCCCGAAGCCCGCGCGCTGCACGGCATCATCCCAGGCCGCGAATGGTGGCTCTACAAGAGCATCGCGGTGCCCGCGTCGTGGCGCGGGCGATCCGCGTGGCTCGACCTGGGCGACGTGCGCGGCCAAGCCGACGTGTGGATCAACGGCTTCCCCCTTCAGCCACAGGCCGGCAGCCGCTCCACGTTCAACGTGCCCGACGTGTTCAAGTGGCCTTCGCCCGACGTGCCCGCGCCTCCCAACTGGATCGCGGTGCGCCTCATGCTGCCCCGAGAACAGAGCCCTACGCAAGGGCGAGCCCTGGGCCTGCTGGGCCGAGTCGTGCTGCGGTCGTACCGCCAGTGCCTCCTCGACTGCATCGCCGTGAGCACGGAGGCTGCGAACGCAGAGCAGGCGACCGTGCGCGTACAGGTGACGCTGCGCAATCCCGGCCCGGCCGACGTGACGGCCGACGTGCGCGTGCGGCTGCGGCCGGTTGCCGCGGCCGGGCCCGAGGTGTTCGCGTCTAAGACCGCGGTCGCGCTCGCGCAAGACGCGACGCGCGTGTCGCTGAGCGTGCGCGTGGCGAACCCCAAGCTCTGGTGGCCCGCCGGCCTCGGCCCTCAACGTTTCTACACGGTCCGGGCCACGGCCGCGGCCAACGGCATGGAACTCAGCTCCGCGGAAGTCGTGACCGCGATCCGGCACATCGCTCCGGCCGGCGAAGCCTCGATCGAGGCGCCGTACGAGTCGCGCCTGCGCGTCAACGGCGCCCGGCCGGTGCAGGTGCTGGGCGCGGTCTGGCGCCGGCCCGATTGGGCCCCGCCGGACAGCATCGAGTCGTATGAACGCGTCCTCGCGCGGGCCGCGGCCGCCGGGTTCAACGCCCTCTACCTCGAGGGGCCGCCCGAAGCCCCGGCCTTCTACGACTTGTGCGACGAGCGGGGCATCATGGTGCTCCACCACGTGCCCCTCGCGCTCACCGACGGCCCCGGCGCGTCCACTATCGAGGCGCTGCGATCGGCTTGGAACTCCGTGGCAGGCCTCGTCAACCACCCGTCCATCATCATGTGGTGTGTGGGTGACCGCAAGCCTTCCGTTTTGCCAGACGAACGCATTCGTGACGCCATCGTTTCCTTGGCCGGCGAGTTAGACCCGTCTCGGCCGTTCGTCGCGGTCCACGGCGAAGAGGACCCGCTCGAAGTGTGGACTTCGGGCATCGACGAGCGCCGGGGCCGCCGCGTCTGGCGCCACACGGCCATCCAGCGGCTCGCCGCGCCCGCAACGCTCGAGTCGGCCGCTGTGCTGGCGCGCCTGCTGCCAAGCGACGCGCGCGGGCTCCTCTCGCCCGTGACCGAGCGCGGCCGAGCGGTGGTCGAAGCCGCGGAGCGCTACGGCCAGGCCGCGGATCTGGCCAGGCTCGTCGCCAACAGCCGGCTCGACCAGTTGCTCGGCCTCGAGCGCCGCGCCGCGCGGCTGCTCAAATCCAGCGGCCCGGTAGGCGGAGCCATCATCGGCGAACTCGGCGCGGCGCGGGGCGACCTGACGGCCGGCCTCGCGCAGAGCGATGGCAGCGCGACGCCTGCGCTGCACTGGGTGACGCGGCACGCCGCGGGGCTGTCGATCTTCGCAGACCTCCCCCTGCAAACCGGCGACGCGCTCACGTTGGCCCGCGGCGAGGCCGCGGTGATCAAGGTGTACGTGGCCAACCGCACGGAGACAAGCCGCCGCTCGATCTACGCCGCGGCCAAGCTCGCGAAACTCAACAACGAGTTGATCGACAGCGTGGCGAAGCGCATCGACGCTCCGGCCGGCTCGACGCAGTGGGTCGCGGAGTTCACGCCGGTCGTGCCCAAGGAGTGCACGGAGGATCTGCTGCTGCTCACGCTGAGCTTGCACGACGAACGGGGCCACGTGCTCGCCACGTCGGTGCTGTGGTTTGGCGTCTCGCCCAACTTCGAGGGCGGGCAGAGGCTCGACGTGCTCGTGGTGGGCGACGACAAGGACAAGGCCCACGAGCGATGGGATTTCCTCAAAGCGCACGGCCTCGCCTTGAACGTTGTCAACGCGCCAAGCGCGAACCAAGCGCCGGCGAACGAGGAGACCGTGCCGGTGGACGAATGGGACGACGAGGGGGACAACGGCCGGTTCGATGCCGATTCAGGCGCCGCGGCCCAGACCGCGCCGACTTCCCTGCTCCCCGACGACGCGGCCAAGCCGCGCGTGATCCTCTTCGACGCGACCCAATGCAGCGACGCCGCGCTCGCGGAGATCGCTGGGTGGGTGGACGCCGGCGCGGGGCTGCTGGTCGTGCGCACGGCCAAGGCGTTCGCGTCCACACCGCTGGACAAGCTCCTGCCCATCGAGCCGACCAGTGAAACGGAGTACGACTACGGCCAGCCGGCCGCGCTGCGCCTGCCCGGGCACCCCATCATGGCCGACGTGAACCCGGCCGACGTGGCCGCCAACGGCGCGTATTACACGTACAAGCTGAAGGCCGGCGCCGCGGTCGTGGCGGACCGAGGCGAGGGCCGGCCCATGGTCGTGGAGGGCGAGCGGCAGGCGGGACGCGTCGCGGTGTTCACGCGCAACCTCGCCAACGTCGCGGCCAGCGCCAGCGGCAGGCGCCTCGTGCTGAACACGATCGGCTACCTCGCGCAGTTGCCGTTCCCCGACGTGGTCCAGCTCAGGCGCAAGACCTCCCGCACCGCGTACCAAGGCATGGCGAAGATGCCGCAGGCGAGCGTGCGCATGGTGGTGCTGCCCACTCCGCCAGGAGAGCCGCCCCGCGCCAGCACGCCCTCGCCCACGCCTACGACCGGCGCGTCCGTGCTGCCGCCGCCCGTGGAGCGCGCGCACGCGCGCGTCGACGTGGCGCTCGTGAACGAGTCGGCCGTGCTCGCGCTGCTGTGCCATCTCGACGTGGCTGGGCTGCCCGATTCGATTCGCGTCTGGCCGAGCGACAACGATTTCCACCTGCTGCCGGGGCAAACGCAGCGCGTGACGCTCACCTTCGAGTCGGCGCTCGCTCCAGAACGCGACGAGTACCCCGTCGTGCTGCGCTTGTCCGCGGCGAACGCGGCTACACACGAGATGCCGGCGACCGTGCGCTTTGGCCCGAAGCCGCGGCCCGAGCCGCCGAAGCTGGTCCGCGTCGCCGCGGACCGTGAGCGCGTGCCGCAGTGGGGCCTGATGCAGATCACGGCGCAGTTGGACAAGCCGTACGCCAATCCTTTCACGGACGCGGCCGTGGCTGGCGAGTTCACCTCGCCCAGCGGCAAGCGCATCACGGCCCGGGGCTTCTACGACGGCGACGGCCTCTGGCGCGTGCGGTTCTCGCCGTCCGAAACCGGCGACTGGAGCTACCGCATCCTCGCGTCCGACGCGGCCGGCCGCGGGGAGGCGAGCGGCGCCTTCACCTGCACCGCGCCCCAAAGCCGCGGCTTCGTGCGCGTGTCCACTGAGGAGCCCAGCCAGCTTGTGCGCTCCGATGGCTCCGCCCTCAAGATCATTGGCGGCGGCTGCTTCGCTCCCTGGGAGCCCTGGGCCACAGGCGGCCTGTCCTATCAAGACTATCTCAAACTCCATCGCGAGAGCCGCATGAATGCGCTGCGCGTCTTCCTCTACCAAGAGTTCCACCGCGGCGATGGGCGAGGCGCGATGGTGAACCTGCTCGCGGAGGGAGCGGTCGACCGGTTCGACCTCGCGCACAGCCGGCAACTCGATGATTTCATGGCCGCGGCGCGCGACGCGGGAGTGTATGTGATCCTAACACTGTTCGACCACTGGCCGGTGAAGAACGACTGGCCGCGCTACGCGTACGCGGCCGGCAACGGCGGGTCCTGCCTCGAGAGCAAGGAGTTGTTCACGAGCGACGCCGCGTTCGCGCAGCAGTCGTTCTTCGCGGACTACGTGCTCGCCCGGTGGGGCGCGTACCGCAACCTGATGGCCTGGGAGCTGTGGAACGAAACAGACCTGGTCGTGAAGGATCTGCTCAAGAGTGACGGCCCCATGATCCAGTGGCATCGGCGCATGGCCAAGCACATCCGCGAGCGCGATCCCTACCGGCACATCACCTTCACGAGCTTCAGCTCCGGTATCACGGACGAGGACTGGGCCAAGGAGCCGTGGAACGAGATCGTGAGCTACCACCACTACGCCGCGTACAACGGCGGTTTCGACTCGGAACTCGACAACGACCTGTGGCAGACGCTGCGGCCCTTCATCGCTCTCAAGAAG
>JAJRTI010000750.1 GCA_024278415.1 Planctomycetota bacterium
GGGCTGCGGTGTCCGCGAGGGGTTGCACGCAGGCGAAGAGCCGGGACGTTTGTTGTGAACCTGCCTGAATCCACTTCGAAACTGAAACTCCAGAACGCAACGCGTTGGGATACGTACAATCAGACCTACACCCAAAACAAAGCTTCTCGACGTCCGTAGGGCGTGACGCAATATGACCAGCCATCCGGCGCAATGGCGCGGACTTAAGCGATTCTGTTGTCCCGCAGGGACAATTGAAACTAGCCCAGCACTTTAGTGCCTTCACCATCAGCAACGGTCACGAAAAACAAGAAGTTGCGCGGTGTGCGTGCACTCTTGGCAGGGTATTGCGTATTGCGTATCTCGGATCGCGGTCCGAATACGGAAGACGGAAGACGGAACAGCGAACCTGCGCTCCACACGCCACGTCTTGCCTCTGATCCATGGCGGTCAGTGGCCTTGGGTTGCGGGCGCAGCCTGCCTTGTTGCTGGGGACACGGAGCCATGAGTGAACACCAGTCCCGTAGGGACGACTGAATGCTGAGAACAGCCGCAGATTGGCGATTCGGTCCGCCGTACGGCGGATAAAGGTGGCGGTTTAGTGCGGCGCCGCAACGGGCCGTAGTTGAAGGGTGAGGACGCGCAGATCTCGCGCACGCCAAAGCCCATGGCAGATCGCTCATCTTGAAATGATCCGGTGCGTGCACTACCATGGGATGTCCCGAATGGGAGCGGCAATTCCCTGCCTCCTCCCCCGCGATTCTCTCACCGCTCCGCCTCGACCCATGAGTAGCACGACCACACGGCAAGACGACACCTCCCCTGCAACTGCCTCCATCCCCCCCGCCGCCAAAGGCCTCATCTTCGCCGGCTGTGTCCTGAGCTTCGCGTGCTCGGTCGCTGGTGTCGGGCTTGTGGGCCGCTTCATGGGCAACCCCAGCGCCATGCCAAGCGTGGCGCTCCTGGCCCTCCTCGCCATCGGGTTCCAGGTCGGCTTCACACTGTGCGCCTGCGGCCTCGCGGCCTCGGGCCGGCGGCCCGTCTGTCTCTACTTGCCTCTCATCTTGGCTTGCGCCGTTGTCGTCGCCGCGACCGCTGGCATCGCCACCTACCTCTCAACGAGCGGCGTGTCGGACATGAAGTACCTCAAGCCGGCCAAAGACGCCGCGTGGGGCTGGGAACTCCAAGATGAGAAGCGCGGGCTGAAGCAGTGCAGCGTCACGTACGCGCAGTCGGGCGCTATGGGCGGACGGCAGACCCGCTCCACGCTCACGATCAGCGTTCCCCGCCAGCGCCGGCCCCCCATCGGCAACGACGAGTGGCAGCAACAGCGTGCGAGAATCGAGCAAGAGCCAAAGACCCTCGGCAACATCCAGCGCATGAAGCGGGACATCGAGTGGATCCAGATCAGCGGCCAGCGCGCGCTCAAAGTCGCCGACACCATGTCTGCCGGGCAGGGGCCGGGGTTCGTGCAAGCGCGCTATTTCTGGTACTCGCCTAAGCTCGGGCGCATGATGACCGCCATCGCCATGCTCGAAGGGCCGAGCACGTGGAAGCTCCAGGCGATCGAGAAAATGCTCCGGTCCATTCCGACCCAGTAGCCCAGCCCGCCGGCAGACGCATCCCGCGCGATCCTCGGCGCATCAATGCGCGGAGCGCGGCATCGACCATGCAGTCGCCAGTTTCCCACATCGCCGGCGCGGGCAAATCGGAGTTGAACTTGAATGCCGAGCCCGCCTCGTACCCGCTACGCTCGAAGCCTGTTTCAGTGGGGAAGTATCCATCCTGTGCGTTGGCTGGTCCACCATCAGCAGCGCCCCCCCGCTCCGGCGCTTGCACTGCGCCGAACGCCAAGTAGAATGTCGGCCCTGCGTGAATCACACAGCACCATCTCACCACCGGAGACGCCTCCCATGTCTACGCCCATCCCCTTCCACTACGCCACTGCCATCGACTAGATCGACGTGCTCGAATCGCTTGTTGCTCAGATCCACCAAGCTATCGAGATGGGCGCGCACTATCTGCTGTCAAACCTCGCTCCAAACGGCCCCATCGCGGGCGTCGAGAAGCTGAGCTTTTGCCACAAGGTTTCGTGGGGCCTGTATGAGGCCGGCCGCATCGACGCGATCTGGCAGATCCTCGATTGGATCGACGCGAACGCGAAGCAAGCCCCCGGCGAATACTACTTCCCCCACGAGCAAGCGTACGAAAAGGACATGCAGCGCGTGTATCGCGCGATGACCTTCGGCAAAGTCGCGGAGTATCTGCGCCATCCCGCGTTCGCCAACGACGAAGTGCGGGCCGGGATCATGAAGTACCAGCACGCTTCGGGCGGCGTCGCCAACTGCATCGACGACGGGTTCCCGGACGCGCTGGAGCCGCTGAACACGACCTTCTTCGGCCAGTGGGCGCTCGCGGCCGGGCTTATCGATGGCGCCAAAAGGGCCGGCGATTGGGTCGCCGAGTTGGTCGAGTTGAACGCGCCGTACCTTGCGCAAGACACGCCCACCTTCTACTACAAGCGCGAGCGCGATACCGGCAAATTGGTGACCGACGCGCCGGCCAACCATCGCATGAACACGCTCATCGACACGCAAACCGTGAAGCAACCGTCGTGGGTCACCGGCACGTGCATGGCCTTGCTCGCCGACCTCTACGAGGCCACCGGCGAGCAGCGCTATCTCGACGCGTGCATGCCACTCGCCGAGTTCGAGACGAAATGCGACTACGCGCTGCTCTTCTGGCCGTCCAAGTGCAAAGTCGGTTGGGGCGCGGCCGAGTTGTACCGCGTCACCGCGGACCCTGCGCACCGCCAGATCGCGGCGAACGTGGCGCGGGTCACGTTCATGGACGCGCAGCGCAGCGACGGCGGCTGGGACCACATGTTCTACCCGCTCGCGGACGAAGGCGCATGGCGCGAGGTCGTGTACGGCGGCCCCGACACGTACGTGCCGGACGCGATCGAGGAGGACGGCTCGCACTGCTGGCTCTCGTCGTACGAGATCACCGGCGAGTTCCTGGGCGAACTGGGCTGCACACGCTCGGCATTCTCCGACGTGCTTGCACGGCTTCGCGCCTATCGGGCGCAGTGCGAGAGCGACTTGAAGCTCACGGGATAGTGCCATCACGTCTGGAATGTCGACCGCGACGCCACCGCCGTGCGGCCGCGGGAGCAGCCCGCTCGTAGTGGCGACCGTAAGGGCGCCCTCCGCTCCGATGGCGAATCGTCACCCGAGCGGAAGGCCCTCACGGGCCTACTACAAGCGCGACGCAGTCCGGCAGCAATGCCCTCTGCACGCGCTGCCACGCACGCCAGGGGAGGCCTCATCACA
>JAJRTI010000751.1 GCA_024278415.1 Planctomycetota bacterium
CGGCGCAGAGGGCGCCCTGACGGTCGCCACTACAAGCGGAGCGCTCCCGCGCTCGCATCTCGGCGGCGCCGCGTTCGACACCTCCGCCATGCATGATGTTAGGCGCGAGGCCTTGGCCTATTGGGGTTTTGCAAGTCGCTCCTATGTGTCGGCGATGGTGCTTAACTGGCTCTGATTCAGAATTGAGGAGACGGCCAATGTCCTTCACGTCCCGGTTTGTGGTCCTGTTCATGAGCACAACGTTCGCGTGGGCCGCGGGCGCCGGTCCCGCGGCGCCCAGCGAGACGCCCCCCATCTTCCAAACTCTCCGGGACTATCATCCCGGCCAGCGCGTGGCCGTGGATTACGGCCGCGTCGGGCAGAATCGGTTCCAGAACGCCGGCTTCGAGCAGACGGAAGGTGACGGCGGCGTCGCGCTCTGGACTACCGTGGGCGTTGCGACGGCCATCACGGAACCGGTGCGCTCGGGCCGACGCTCCTTGCTGTTGCGAAACCCGGCCTGGCCGCGGACGGACGGCCGCCTGACCCAGAACGTCACGGGCGTGCAGGGCGGCGCGTCCTACCGGGCCGCCATCTACATGCGGTCGCCCGAAGGCTCGCGTAACGTCAACATCAAATTCGAAGTGTTCACGTCAGCAGGGAAATACCTCGGCGGATTTCGCAGCGAGCACTTCACGGTCTCCGAACGCGACGGGTGGATGCGCGTCGAGTACGTGCACAAGCTGCCGCCGTCGCCGGACCTGCGCGTGTGCGTCCTGTTCCGCCTCTGGGACCCCGGCCCGTTGCTGCTCGACGACGCGTCGTTCAGCCTGGTCGAGCAGAAGCCGCTTTACCGGCCGGCCGGAGCGCCAGGCGCGCGCCTGCTCCAGACGAGTGGGCTTGTCGCTTGGACCGCGCCGCTCCCCACACGCATCCCATCGGATTATCCGGTCGACGCCGGCCAGGCGCGGCGCTGGCCCGAAGCGCGCTTGCATCTTCGCCTCGCGGGCAACGAAACGGGCGTCTTGCCGCTGTTTCTCACAGCAGTGAACTCCGACCTGGCAGCACTCGCTGTACGGATCGAGACTCGCGAGCCCGATGCGGCGGAAGATTACGCCCTGGCGCTGTACACCGTGGAGCCGTTCCAATATCTTGGCGACCTCTACTACGACGTGCTCGTTCCGGCCCGGCCTTTTGCGCTGCCGTCGGGCAAGAGCAAGATGGTGTGGCTGAGCATCTACATGCCGCCGGGCGCGAAGCGCCGCGGGCTAAAGGGCGCGCTCGTGCTGAGCGCCAAGGGCGTGGCGGATTTGCGCGTCCCTTTTGTTGTTGACGCGTACGGCTTCGATTTGCCGCATGAGCCGTCTCTGCCGTTCTCGGTCGGCATCCCGCGTCCCGGCCGCCGCGTCAGACCTTCGGAACGCCGGCAATGGCTCCGCGACATCGCCCGCCACCGGCTGTCCATTCGCCACCTTGCCGCGCCGAAGTTGCGTTTCGAGGGCGACCGGCCGGTCTGCGATTTCACCGCGTTCGATGCCGAGCTTGCTTGGGCTACCGGCCTCGGCATGAATCTCTTCCAGCTTCCGTGGGCCTACGTCGCCACCGGGCATGGGAAAAGGTACACCCAGCGATTCGGCCCCATTGGCGAGCAGTCGATCAGCCACGAGTTTCGGCGCAAGTTCGTGAAGGCAATGCGTGCGCTGGCGAAGCATCTGGAGGAAAAGGGCGTCCTCGATCGCTTCAACCACAATCTCTTCGATGAGCCGTACCCGAAGCACTTCGCCCAACTCCGCGAGTTGGCGGAACTGCTGCGGGAGGCAGACCCGCGTTACCGGCCGTCTGCGTATGGCGTGGGCCGGGCCGCGGCCGACGGCGAGCTGGCTGGGATCATCGAGGAGCCGATCGGTGCGGCCTGGGATCCCGAGGTTCGCGAGATCCTCCGCCAACGCGGCGCAATCCTTGCCGTCTACAACCCCGTTCAAGTCTTCGACGTGACCCGGCGTCCGGAACTCGCGCGCGGGTTCGGCTGGTGGGCTTGGCGCTGCGGCATGGACCGCGTGTACCATTGGTGCATCTGCCCGCACCGCAAGAGCATGCACTCCAGCGACTACGGCAACGCCTGGGTGTTCGAGAACCCGGGCCACGACGCGTTCCTCTCGACGGTTCGCTTCGAGATGCTTCGCGAAGGCCTCGAGGACCACGACTACCTCACGCTCTTGCAACGCGCGCTCGATGACGCGGCGCGACGGCTTGGCGTGGAGGGCGTTGATACCCGGGAGATTGTCGACTTCTTTGCGGCCCAACTCAGCGAGCGCCAGTTTGTGAAGCAATGCACTGACCCTGCGAAGTACGAGCGAATGCGCCGGTTCCTGGGGAACGCGATTGAGGCCCTTCGGGAGCCGCCGCTGGTTCTGTTCCGTATTTCGCATGGGGGCCAACAAGGGCGTTTTCGGGTGGACCTCTGGACCGAGCCCGGCGCTCAGGCACGCGTGGGCATGGGCAAGCAGGCGGCGGTATCGGGAGCCGGCTCGGCTGCGTTCGAAGTCGCGCCCGGGCCGGCCGGCAGGATCGATCTAGTCGTCACCAAGGCCGGTCGCACGAAGCGCCTATGGATACCCGTTCGATGACTCGAAACACGAACAAGGAGAAAAGACAATGATGTTTCGCCCCGCGTTTCTCACCTGCATGACAGTGGCGGCGGCCTTGTTCGGCGCCGCGGCGGACGATGCCGTCAAGGGCGTGCCCTTCAAGCCCGACCCGCCATTCGCTATCGACGGCGACCTGGGCGACTGGGCCGACGTGCCGCACGCGTACGCGATGAAGGACGCCGCGCACGTCATCTTCGGACGCGGCGCGTGGACTTCGCCCGCCGACCTCAGCGGCGTGGTGCGGCTCGCGTGGCGCTACGACAATCTGTTCGTGGCCGCCAACGTCACCGACGACCACTTGCGCCAGACCCAACGCGGAGACGGCATCTGGAGGGGCGACCACGTCGAGTTGTATCTCGACGTGCAGCCGGACCTGGATCCGTCGCGCAAGATCTTCGGCGCGGGCCAGTTCATGTTCGCGTTCAGCCCGGGCAACTTCCTCAAGACCGGCGACGCGCTGGCCGATTGCGCGCCGGAGGCGTACTGCTTCCGGCCGCAAGGAACCTCGGTCGCAGGCATCAAGATCGGCGCGCAGAAGACGGAAGCCGGTTGGACGCTCGAAGCCGCCATCCCCTGGCGCGTGCTCGGAATCAAGCGCCCGACCAAAGGCATGACGCTGCGCTTCGAGATCGGCTTGAGCGACACGGACTCGCCCGAGCCCAAGCAAGAGTCCATGATGACCACCTCCACCGCGCGCTGGGCACACGTCCGCTCGCGCCTGACCTTGGCTGCGTTGGCCGGCAGCGACGGCGTACCCCCTGCCGTGGTGCGCCGCTTGCCCATCTTCGCCGAGGTGCGGATCCCGCGAGGCAAGAAAAAGACGTTTACGTTCACCGCGCCGGCCGTGCCCGAAGGCCGAGAGGGAGTGCTCGTGCTCAACGCCCGCCTCGACACGCCCAAGGTGGCCGGCCACACGCCGGCCCTGCGCCTCGTGCTAAACGGCAAAGGCCTGTCGGGCAAACGCTTCCTGAACAAACCCCTGCGCGCAACCGCACGCAGCGGACGGGTCTACTCCATGGCCGCCGGCGAGCGCCTCACGACGTACTACGCGCCCGACTTCCGCAAGCCGGACCTGAATCCGTACTACGGGCTGATCAACGGCGTCAAGGCGTGCGACTTTGAACTGAACGTGACCGACCTTCTGCGCGAAGGCAAGAACGTGTTGGTCGCCGAGAACCAAGCGCATCCTTCGGTGAAGCGCACGCTCGTGGCCGCGAACGCGCGCATCGAGTTCCGCGTGCCGCCTCCCCCTGAGAAGCGTCGCCGCCCCGCGCCCACCGGCCCCCTCGCGGCCATCGAGCCGCGGGGCAGACTCGCCACCGACTACCAAGTCGAGCAGCCCGCGGGCGAGCCGGGCGTCCTGCGTGTTCGGGTGGCGGGCGAGACCTTCGAAGTGCGCAGCCGATTATCTACGCCCGCGGCGAGGTGGGTGACCGGCTCGAACCGCTACTTCCGGCACACCCGGCGCATCGAAAAGAAGCCCGAGGCGGTGATCGTGTATGACTCGTTCACCAACCTCACGTCCGCCAACTTGCCGATCATGCAGCGCCACGAGATCCAACTCGGCAAACGCCTCGCGGGCGTGTGGTTGGCAGGCCTGCATCGCCCGGCGCGCACGGGCTCATGCTCCCAGCCGCAGAACCCCACCACTTTTGGAGCGACCGCTACGGCCGGCGTCGGGCTCGTCGCTCTGGGCGACGCGATGCGCATCCACACGGCCAACTACGC